>MIBM01000022.1:9402-11251 GCA_001830645.1 Spirochaetes bacterium RIFOXYC1_FULL_54_7 | reverse complement strand
ATTCCTTTCTGGAGGGTCTGCTTCATTGACTTGTACTGATAATTTCATGTACAATCGTGACAATACAACGGAAAACCGAGGCACATGGCACATCCCGATGGAGTTGAATCGCTCCTTGACGAAGCGTACGGACTAATCTCCGCCCTTGATTTGGCAGCAACCAAAACAGTCTTGGACAGAGCTCTCGAGCTAGACTTCGATGATCAGGAACTGCTTTACGCCTTGAAATGCACTACTTGGTGGACCGATGTTTTGAAACGCGCGGAATCCTTCAGGAGCCCCTTCGAAGAAGGTGAATTCCTGATCGGCCGGTGCAAAGCCTTCAGGAACTTCACCGCCAGGCTTGGACCTGAACGTACACGTTGCATATTGGCCTTCAAGCAGTTTGCCTTTGGATCAGCCATTGTAAAATACGAATCCATGCAAACTGATATCGAGCAGTCGGATCCCGAACTCCTCCTCCGCCTGGGACGCGCGTACAAAGGTCGCGGGGATTACGAGACTGCCATTCAGCATCTTGAGGCTGCGGCCGCTACCCGACGGGATGACGCCGCCGTTTTAGCCGAGTTGGGTGACACGTATGCACTTGTCAATGAAACCAGACGGGCTAAAGCCTTGTTCCGGGAAGCCTTTTTCATCAATCCACAGCGCATAGACGTGGAATTGCTTGAATCCGGTCTTATAACGCGACTTACTGAAAAAGCCTTGGAGGCAGGCCGGGGTGGCATAGAGCT
Source organism: Spirochaetes bacterium RIFOXYC1_FULL_54_7 (assembly GCA_001830645.1). GTDB lineage: Bacteria > Spirochaetota > Spirochaetia > Treponematales > UBA12059 > MIBM01. The sequence continues at coordinate 10,517 of MIBM01000022.1, read as the reverse complement.
TACCGAATGGATTCCGGTATATGGCGAGATTCTCGGTGTACTGTCGGTAAAACGTGAACTAAAGCCCATCGAAGCCGGTAAGCTAAAGCAATCGATCTACGAACTAGAGACAGAACTGGCCGCGGACGGTGCCAGGAGGCCTATCCTCCTGCCCCGTCTCATAAACCGCTATTTCTGGCTCGTCGATTATTATATGAACCAGAAGGAGGAGAAAGCCCGTGTCGACGAGCTACTCCTGAAGATCAAGCTTCTGGATTCCAACGTTCACAAGATGTATATAGCCTGATCCAGTAGAGGAGAACGAGATGCCCGATTCGCCGATTGCGAAAAAACTCCAGGAGATGCTCAACGAGGAAAAGTGGACGCGTGCCACCTTGAGCGGCTACACCGTTAACCAGATAAAGGATTTGGATGCGCTGTTCCATGAGGCGGCAGCCGAAAAGGTTCTGGATGATATCCGGGAAGTATGCGACGAGCATCTCGGACACAGCCGCAACAGTATTGGCGCTCTCTACCTCTCGGGTATCATCTCCCTTTCGAGACAGCAGATCGACGATTCCAACATGGTATCGTTGATAAACATATTCGCCGACAACCGCAAGTGGAACATCGTCGAATATATCTGCAACCGCATCCTCGACTATGGCGAGAACAGGAACGCACTGGTACGGCTTGCCGAATGCTTCGAGAACGATGGTAAAACCGATGAAATGTATGCCGTCTGGGAACGTTTGGTCCGTATCGACTATGAAGAAGCCGATATTGTCAGGCTTATTGCCGAAAAGAAAGAAAAAGACGGGGATATCGAAGGGGCAGTAGAATATTACCGGAAGGCCCTTCATAGATATGTGAACAAAAACCTGTTCACAAACATCAAGGAAGTCTGGACCAAGCTGATTGAATATGCTCCGGAAGAAATAGATTTCTTCTTCCATGTCCAGAAAAAGATCGCGAAACAGCTTAGTGAGGACAAGTCTGCCATTCTGTTGATGGACCTGTACAGGCACTACAAGGCCTTGGCAGACTGGGATATATGCCTCTCCATCATCAAGATCGTCCTGGAGTTCGATGACAAGAATTCCCAGATCCGCAAGGAAGTAGTCGAGTGCTATCGT
>MIBM01000022.1:2353-9379 GCA_001830645.1 Spirochaetes bacterium RIFOXYC1_FULL_54_7 | reverse complement strand
TGTAGACGATTATATCCGCCTCTCCAACCTGGCCCAGTCGTACCGCAGTATCCACGAAGCCATTTCGGATTTTGAAAAACATATATCCTTCGATATCGGGAACTTCGTTTACCACCGCACATGGAACATTGGTAGAATCCGCAGCATAAAAGGCGATGATATCGTCATTGACTTTGCCAAGAAGCGGGATCACCACATGAGCCTGAAGATGGCCGTCGAAAGTCTCATAACCCTCAACAAAGACCATATATGGGTGCTCAAGGCCATCTGGTCAAAAGAAAAAATCCGGGACCTGATCCGAAAGGATATACCACAGGCTCTCAAGATAGTTATCAAGAGTTTTGACAACCACACTGACATCAAAAAACTCAAGGCTGAACTGGTTCCCTCAGTCCTTACCCCGAGCGAATGGACAGGTTGGAGCACCAAAGCCAGGGCAATATTGAAGACTGACCCCATGTTCGGCAACGCTGAAGAATCTGTTGGTATCTTCATGGTCAGGGATCGTCCCCTCTCCTTCGAGGAAAAGATCTACAACCAGTTCAAAGCCGAGAAGAATTTCTTTGCCCGCATCCAGAATGTACGGGATTTCATGGAAAAAGGTGACTCTGACTCCGAACTGCTTGCCGACATGGTCTCCTTCTTCGCAGGGTATGTACGTTCTTACTCACAGGCTAATGAACAAGTGATAGCTGCCTACCTCTTCCTGAAGGAACTCGCTTCCATGCATCCGCACTTCAAGAATATCGTGACAATGTCATTCAATGATATCATTGCAGACTGTGAAGACATACTGGATGTGTATCTCACTATCAAGGATTCGACCCTTAAATTATCGTTGCTCAGTCATATCAAGAATTTCGTCACCGACTGGGCTGACATCTACCTCAGGCTCTTCCCCTATGCCCTGACCAGGAACATGATCGAAGTCCTTCTCGATGCAGGCGAGATCATTAAACTTCAAGGGATGATCGTCTCGATCATTGAGAACTATCGTGAACACCGCGAGGCATTTATCTGGGTGGTCAAGAACCTCTGGGATGAGCCTTGGTTTGCTGCACTGAATCTGGCGTATGACAAAATCCTGATTACCTTGATACATATACTCGATATTACTTTCAAGGAAATTGAAAATCATCGGGATACGACCGAAAATCGCCGGCTTAACAAACAAGTCGATACTATTCTTTTCAGTGAGGGTAAACTAGAAAAATTTCTCGAAGAGGCAGGACCTGATACAACCGAACGTATTTTTGCGCTCATCGGGGATGTAAAAGATCTTGATCCCGCTATTAAAATCCGAATGAGACGGAATATTGCCGAGCGCTATCCGGAACTGAAGTTCAATGATGAAAGCGAGAAGACCGTAGTATCACGTGGTCTTATAGTAACTGCATCGAAATTCGAAGAAAAGCAGCGGCTACTAGCCCACATTATGACTGTAGATGTTCCGGCCAACCAGTCTGAAATTTCATATGCCTTGTCACTCGGTGATCTTCGTGAGAACTCCGAGTATAAAGCAGCCAAGGAAAAGCAGGATGAACTTAATTCCAAGGTAGCAAAACTGACAAATGAAATTGAACGGGCACAGATATTCGATCCTTCCACGGTTACCACATCCAAGATATCCTTTGCAACCGAAGTTCTCCTTAAAAACGAGCTTGCAAAGATTGAAGAGAGATACATTATAATGGGTCCATGGGAATCCGATCCGGGAAACCACATCATCTCCTACCTTTCACCCTTGGGTAAACGTCTTATGAATCACAAAGTCGGAGACAAGCTTTCTTTTGTCATAAACGATAGGGAATTCGTGTATTCCGTTAAACAGATCAAGCTAGCCAGCCTTTGATCAAAGCGCCCGGCTTCGAAAGATGCCGGGCGTCTGCCCCCAGTCATGAAGGGACGAAGGATGAAGACACGAGGTCAATCAGCTATTTCAGTCCTTGTCTTTGCCTTGCTGACCACGGTGATGCCGGTAGTTGCCCAGGAACGCGTCGACTTGGTCATCCTGCTGGATTCATCTCGAAGCATGTTCCGTTATTATAATCAGGTTATTGACTTTGTCGTCTCAGATACTGTCCGTGAATATCTACGCTTCGGTGATGGCTTCCATTTAATGAATTTCGCGGATACAACCCAGCTTGAGGTGGCTCAGGTTCTAAGAACCGAAGAAGATGTCAGGAAAGTACTATCCCGTTTGTATCTGATGTACCCGCTGGGGCGGAACACAGATATGATTTCGGCTCTGAAGGGCGTTTCGCAGTATGTATCAGGACTGGCAAGTTCCAGCTCGAAATACATAATATTAATAACTGATGGAATGCATTCTCCGGCACCGGATTCCATGCATGCGTCCTATTCAGCTGCTGAAGTCCGGGTCGAGATGGAACGAATCGCCTCCCGGATACGCGATCGCGGTTGGATCATGCGGATAGTCCAGGTGCCATTCAATGGTACGGGACGATCCGATTTTTCTGCTGTCGAATCCATTCCACCGAAGGGTACTCCTCAGGCTGGTGATGCAGTCTCCGGGGTACCCCAGTCGTCTGATCCAACTTCCAGAAGTTCTGCTCAAACCACCCTCCCTCCAACTGGAAGCGACGAATACGAAGTGCTGTCGGATGTTCCTGGAACCGGAGACTACATAGCCGATATTGCAAGCGTACTAGGAACCAGCGTCTCTACATTTGATCCAGAAAATGCCAGCTCAACACTATCGGATATGGTTGATATTCTGCAGCTTTCATTCCCCGAGGACATACGAACCAGAAGTCTAAAATTAAAAGTGCGGATTGGCATTGAAAATCCGGGTGAACGGAGGATTCCGTTTGAACTCGAAGCCATCAGGTTGCCTGATGGTAATAATATTCTATCCTCCAGAGCGATCGCTGATCTTGGTCCCGGAAAATCAATTCAGATGGAAATCGATATCCGTCTACCAGGGACCGTCCAGGAAGGAACTACAGTACTAATCCTTGAACCCCGCCTGGCCAACGATGTCAGGGTAAGCCCTGCAACAAGTACCATTACAGTCCAGCTTAAGATTCCGGCTTTTGCAACCTTTTTCAGGAATTCCGCATCCATACTGGTTTTCCTTGTGATATTGATTGCTGCTTTGGCCATATTGATTCTGCTTACCCGATACATTCGCGCTGTCCATCGACGTGCAGAAGAGCCGGTACTGCAGGCTTTCATGGGATCATCGGAATCAAATGATGAAGAATATAGGAATCGGGAACCAAAACAGGCATACTCGCGCTCGACTGCGGCACAAGCTCCTGGCCTGACAATCGCTTCCAGGAACAATGCTTACACTCAAACCCCTTCCATAACATCAACCACATCACCCAATGCAACCACTTCAACATCCAGGGCAACAGCCCCTGGGGCAACAGGTTCTGGAGCAATAGTTGCAGGGTCAACAACCGCAGGATATGCCCGCAATATTGATTCGTCTTCAAGCCTGCGACCAGATGAAGATCGTACCCGTTTGCTGGACCAGTGGTCACAAGGTGACAGGAACCGCTATACCCTGCCCTTGAAAGCCACCATTGAAAATCGCCAAAGCAAAGGTTCAGATGTAGTAGCAGACTATGTATTTACACCCAGAGTTTTAAAACCCGGTACCTTACGGGTAGAGCTTAGGGTGCGGAACCAGAATCCGTTCATTGGATCCCGAAACATTAAAACCTTGCATTCGGGAGGACATAGAACCATCGGGGGTAAATCGAGTGATTTCCTGGTATTTCTCTTGCCGATACCAAAGCGGATAGCTGACATACATTATGATGGTCAGAACATAACAATAGTACCTGTCAGATCAGCCTTCTTCCCCGATTACCCAGGACCGATTTCAGCATGCATGGGAGAAGAAATCCGTATTGTAAACTACAGGGGCAAGGAGCTCTTCCTGCGCTTCGAGCGTTACACTCCGCCCCTTGAAAAACTGAACATGCTGCTGCATTGCATAGAGGTGCCTGGCCCAACACATGCTACAGACCAAATCCCGCAGGCCTGAAAAAACTCATTGCCTATCATTAAACGCCGGTGCTGGAACTCCGGATAGAGGCGGCATTTTCCAGGTCAATACCAGGATATCAGGGTCTCCCAATCCGTTCTATTGTTGTTACAACCCTCTTGCGCAAGGATTCTACCGGATCCGATTCGGCTATCGACTTCAGTTCAGGCAGCAATTCAACAGCCTTGTTCCTTTCGGCCCAGGCCACCGCTCCCAATCGGATGAGGTGATCGTCATTGGACAGCAGGAAACGGGCGACACTGGTAGCCTGAGGTGCACTGCTTGCCATGGCTGATCTGGCTAAAGCTGTAAAAACCGCCTTGTCTTTATCAGCCGCTGCTGCTTTAAGCACAACCATGGGGCGCTCAAAATCTTCGCTGCTTCCATGAGTAAGAATCGCAACAAAAGCACTAGCCCTATGAGCCAAGGGTGATTTGGTGTCCTCAATGAAAGTAGACAGGAAATCCATGCCCCCCTCCCCTCCAATTGAGGCAAGAACCTCGATAGAGGCATCTTTGATGCTCCGTTCCGGATCGGATTTTATCCTGAACTCAAGGAAAGGTATGGCCGCCTTCAGTTGCCTTTTTTCTACAGCTTTGATCGCAGCCAGACGAGGGATGACATGCTGATCCCTGAGGCCTTGCAGGATGGCGTTGTCAGCTGCATTTTCATCGAAATTCTGCAGGGCACCCAGTGCACTGGCCCGTATATTTGGATCCGTCACAACGGAGGCTCCGATAAGTACAGGTACAGCCCGAGCATCACCCAGATCACCCAAGGCAGTACAGGCGTACATCCGTTCTATCTTGCCTGCATCTTCGGCCGAGGCTATGGATGCAAGTAGTTCAAAGGAATCGGCGGCACGCATTTTACCGAAAGCCAGCAAGATCTCCTGCTTGGTTCCAGCGTCCAATGAAGCTGATTCATAGAGAACACGCAGGATCTCTACATCGTCATTTTTGCCAGTGGCGCCCAATATCTTAATGGCAGCTGTCAGATACTTGCGTTCGTCGTCTTCTATGATCCGGCGTGCCTGTTCAACAGCTGCGTCAGACTTGAGGCTAAGCAAGTATGAAAAAGCCGATCCAACCAGGGAGTCGGACGTTTCATCACGTACCCGTATGATTCCTGCAGCCCTGGAAACCGCTGTATCAAGTCTGAGGCTTCCATAGTAATCCAGAATTATTGACCGTAGTTTTGGACTGGTTGCGGAATCAAAAACATGCAACAACTCCGCTTCGTAATCCTTGTTCTTCTCTGTCCCGAAGGTTGTTATCAATTCTATGACCTGGGTTTCTATTCCATATCGCAGCACATCAAGGCGTCTCTTGCGCTCATCATCTTGCTCCTGTGAGTGAGCAGAAAACGAGTTCCACCCGATAAGGAACACCATCAGCCATACGGACAGGAATTTGTTCATCTGTTCACGCCCCCGCCTTAGGACGGTATTTCTGCAAGAAGTCGTATTTGAATTCTGTAAACCGTCCTTCTTCGATACTGTAGCGGATCTTGTGGACAAATTCATGAAGGAAAGCAAGGTTATGGTAACTGGCAAGCATGGAAAACAGGATTTCCTTGTTCCGGTAAAGGTGTCGCAGATAGGCACGACTGTATTCCTTGCACACCGTGCACGAGCATTCATGATCCGGTGGACCAAAATCCTTGGTGTACTGGGCTTGTTTGATCGATATTGGCCCTACTGCAGTGAACAAAAGTCCGTTGCGAGCCGTACGCGTTGGATACACACAGTCAAACATGTCGATTCCATGTTCAACCGCCGCAAGGATATATTCGGGCGTACCTATACCCATTACATACCGTGGCTTTTCTTTCGGAAGCAAAGCTGCTGTAAAGGCCAAGTATTCTTCAAACACCGGGAAAGGTTCACCAACGGACAGTCCGCCGATAGCTATACCCGGTAAATCAAGGGTTTCTATTTCTTCGGCGCTCCTGATGCGCAGTTCCTTGAAGAAATTTCCTTGTACGATACCGAACAGGCTGCCTTCGAAATCACCTTTTGTTTTTTCCCAGTGCAGCTTGGAGCGGTGAGCCCAAGCCGTTGTATGCTTGAGGGCCCTGAGTGCTTCGGTTTCATCTACGCCCCAGGAGGTACAGACATCCAGTTGCATGAAGATATCGCTGCGCAAGGCAGACTGTATATCCACTGCAAGTTCAGGGGTAAGCATATGCCTTGAGCCATCGATATGTGACTGGAACTTGACTCCTTCTTCACTTATCTTCCTGAAAGGTGCCAAGGAAAAAACCTGGAAACCACCGGAATCGGTCAGGAAATTGCCTTTCCATCCTGTAAAACCATGCAAGCCTCCAGCCTCTGCAATCAGTTCATGTCCTGGTCTGAGATAGAGATGATAGGTGTTTGCCAGTATTATTTCAAAACCGATCTCATTGAGGGAATCCTTGGATACTGCCTTGACGGTTGCATTGGTTCCAACGGGCATGAAAACCGGGGTCTTGACCCTACCATGAGGAAGATCGAGAACTCCCGTCCTCGCGGCACTTTTGGGGTCTTCTGTACCGAGTATGAAAATTGACTTTGAAGCCATAATCCATGCTCCTTTCTGATAATCAAGCAAGGATAGCGGATCAGGCATCACGGAACCTGAACACGAGGGGTATCAGCAGTGCAAAGAAAATGACCGGGGTAAAAGCTCCAAACGGGGCCGGAATCAGGCCACCCTTGGCCATGAGCATGGATAGCATCTGCATGACATAAAAAGCTGTAGCCGAGACAAGACTGATCAGCAGGCTCATCAGCAGGATGTTTTTCCGGACAAGACCAGTCAGGGCAGCTGACAGCATTACCACGATTATCGGTGTCAAAGCATATGAAAACCTGCGGTAATACTCTGCCCAAGGACCTATGCTGGGTAGGCCGGCACGCATTAAAAACTCCAGTTGGGCCCTGGCTTCCTTCAGAGGAAGCTCCTCAACTGGCCTGCCTCCGCTGCGGAAAGATTCAGGATTCTCGTCATATCCTGACAATT
>MIBM01000022.1:0-2291 GCA_001830645.1 Spirochaetes bacterium RIFOXYC1_FULL_54_7 | reverse complement strand
GAAAATCTCCATGACTCGCCTGTCCAGGTGGCGGCCTGGGCATCGAGCCTTGATTGTATGCTGCCTTCTTCATCACGTTCAACAACAGTAACGCCAGTCATTGTTGATGAATCGTTGTCAAAATACCTGATATTCCATATCAACCTGCCTTGTTCGCCCACTATAGTGACATCCGATGCACCTGCTACAACACCTGTCTTCAGTGCCGACTGCATGAAACCCTTCCGCATCGTGGTTGCCGGTATTACCAACTTTTCTTCAAATACAAGCAAGCCTGCAGAAATCAGAATGGCGCCTAGAAACAGTGGTAAGACCAATGAAATCAGGGGAATACCTGAACCGAGTACTATCATCAACTCATTGTTGGCGTACATCGTACCAAGGAGATAGGATACTGAAAACAAGAGGGCTATTGGCAAGGCGAAACTTACACATTTAGGGAGATAAAGGATCATAGACCGGAGGATATCTTCAGGTTGCAGGTCATTTTGCATGAACTGGACTATGTTTATGAAGAGTTCCGCCATCTGGAGTATCAATACAAAAAACAGCATGGCTACCAGGAAAACCGGGATGAAGGCACCTAGAAGGTGAAAATCCATGGTTGGTGAACGGCGGACTGATCTCATGCAGTTCGCCTGAAGAGATGCAATGGAATTGAGAGTATAATAACGATGATATTTGGAGCCCACATGGCTATGAAAGGCGATAGTGCAGCCCTGAGACCCAGAGTCTGACCACCAATGAGCAAGGCCCAATACGCTACGGCAACAAGCAAGCCAATCCCGAACCCGCTTACCCTCCCGCTTCTGCGTGCCCTTACTCCCAGTGGGAACGCAAGGAATACGAAGAAGAGAGCTCCTGCGGGTATGGAAAATTTCTTGTAATACTCAAGACGATATATATCGAGGCTTCGATCCCTAAGAGCCCTGGATTCAAGAGCCAGCAAGGCGTCAGTTCCTGGCCGCAACCTGGCCAAGCTGGCATTGATGTTGGATGAGGAGACAGAGCGTAGCATGTAGTCAGTTACCAGTTCCAAACGTCTGTCAAAAAGTTCAACTGCCCGCTGGTTTATACGCTGAGCCAACGCAGTCTCTTTCTGTCGTATTGCAGCGAGCACATCTATGCTGCTCATTTCACGGGGACCTATACCGGATGAAAAATCGGCGAACCCAGCCAGGGCAACGTTGTAATCCATCGTGGTTGCGGATGAGTACTCGAACCGGTCTGGTTTTGATGGTTCGCTCTCCTGCACAAAAACATTTTGGAGGTTCAGGGTTATGGTTCCGGCCTGGTCGCCTCGGTCTATCAAACGGGCGCTTGAGGCCCCTATGACACGGACTTTGCCATCCGGGGTCGTATCAAGAATGACAACGTCCAGCAGGGCACCATCACGTTCAGGACCGGTAACAATTACTGTATCACGATAACGTTTTACGGTGTATGGACCAAGTTCCAGTGCAGGCGCGCTGGTGATGAGTCTACGGTACAATTTTCCATAATTTATGGTTCCCAAGGGCAAGAGTACGTCATTCATGATGAATGAAAAAACAGCGAATGCCAGCCCGAGTATTACAAAGGGTACAAAGATTGTTGACCGGGACACGCCTGAAGCCCTCATGACCAGAATTTCACCATCACTGGCCATTCTGGATGCAGCCATGAGGGCCCCGACAAGGGAACCAAAGGGAAAGGACATGGCAATAATAGCAGGCATGGCAAATATTACAAGTTGGATGACATCCATGAATGCTGCTTTCCTGGACAGGATGTCTTCAGCCATGAGTAAAAGCTGGTTAATGAAGAAGATGATGAAAAAAAACAGAAAGCAGACCAAGAATGAAGAGAAGAATTCCGAGGCAATATAACGCCATAAGGTTCCATAGCGTCGCCGCAACACCATTGATTCCTATCTGCCGGTCGATCCGAACCCGGCCTCGCCACGGATCGTCTCTGAGAGTTGTACCACAGGGATGAAGTCAGCTGCGGCAACCGGTGCCACTACCAGTTGTGCTATCCGCTCTCCATCAGTTATATCGAAGGTTTCGGTTCCGAGATTTATTAAAAGTACTTTTAGTTCTCCACGATAATCTGAATCGATAGTACCCGGGCTGTTAAGGCAGGTAACACCGTATTTTACCGCTAAACCGGAACGAGGCCGTACCTGCGCTTCGAAACCGGAAGGCAACTGCAGACGCAGACCGGTTGGCACGAGAAAGCGCTGGCCTGGTTCCAGGCTAACCGTTTCAGGCAATCTGGCAACCGGTCTGCGTCTGCAGTTGCCTTCCGGT
>MIBM01000021.1:1276-3927 GCA_001830645.1 Spirochaetes bacterium RIFOXYC1_FULL_54_7 | reverse complement strand
GGCCCGCAGCGGTCGCTACGTTGTGGAAGTACTCGAAATTACAGGCTGGGCAACGCCAGAAACGATCGGCCACCCAGTGTATGCCTTCCTTGCCACAGGCTGGACAGAACCTGAAACAGAAACGCATGGCCTTAGCGGTCGCCGCCCGAGGCCAGGCTGTCCAGGCAGGCTGTCAGTTCTGCCAGCATGAAGGGTTTCTGAAGATACGCATCGAAGCTGACAAAATCTTCCTTGCTCTTCCTGTCTGCTCCTGTTACCGCCACCAGCCAGGGCCGACGGGATTTTGGCTCCGGTCGCACTTCATGGTTTCTGGTTATCAGCCTGGCGGTTTCGTGGCCTGTCATGCCCGGCATGCGGATGTCAAGGAGTACGAGGTCATAATCCGTGTGCCTGCAGGCGTCTACCGCTGCCTGGCCGTCCGTTACTTCATCCACGGACCAAGCGCTTCTGACCAGCATGCGCCGTAGCAGGGTCCGGTTCAATTCATCGTCATCGGCGATGAGTGCGTGCATGCTTCATATCTCCTGGGGTTCGATACTGTCGGTGCCCCCGGTGCAGTCTGCTATAGCCCTGTGGATCATGGTGCCCATCCTGTCCAGAAGGCTCCGCAGGATCACCGGATCTTCATGGGGGTAGTGTTCCAGGAAGAGTTTTGTGTATTCCACACCATGGAGACAGGCGAAGCGCTGGAAGACCGTGCTGATCCTTCCTGCCTCGGTACGTACATCGATCGGGCTGTCTTCATTCGAGGCTATAGCACGGCCAATGGCCTCTAGTGCCGCTTCTGTAGAACTTGCAAGGTAGGCCAAGGCTGAATCCTTATCCTGGGGCTTGGCAGTGTGGCTTGTATCGAAGAATCTGGTGCAGATCCTATCCCTGGCTGCCATGACCTCCGTAACTGCAGATGACAACTTCCGGATATCCGCTGGTTTTGAAAAGATCTGGTGGAACAGTGCTTTGTCATCGCCGAGTTCGGCTACATTGTGGGCCGTCATGGCAAACAAGGGCATGGTTGGAGAATACCGGTTTCCGGAATATTTTTTTATGGCCACTGCCAGCTGGGTTCCGGTGTATCCAGGCATCATTATATCCAGAACCGCGGCATCCACATAGTGTTCATCCAGGATTCGCATGGCCTCGGCGGCACTGGAGGCGACAAGAACCCTGAGGCCGGTGTTCTCCATGAGGGTGCGCATGTACTCCAGATTCACTTCGTTGTCATCCACCACAAGAATGCTGTAAGGCATGGGAGTGGGGGCTGTCGTGGCAACAGGGATGCCGGCGGGGGCTATCAGGGTAAATACGCTGCCTACGCCCGGGTCGCTATCCACGCTGATATCTCCTCCAATGGCTGCTACGATGTTGCGGGCAAGCGCGAGGCCTATGCCTGCGCCACGAGCCGCGGAACCGCGCAGGATACCTAGCTGGGTAAAGGGTTGGAATATTCGGTCCTTGTCGACAAGGCCAATGCCCACACCGGTGTCCTTGACACTTACCCTGACATGGGGAATATTGCCATCCTTGCACACCAGACCGGCGGAGACGTGTATGGTGCCTGATTCAGTGAATTTGACGGCGTTGTCTACCAGTATGCCAATGGCCCGGCCAAGGCGATCCGGGTCGCCTCTGATGGTTTCCGATGAATGTGTTTCGCTCTCCAAGTGCAGACCTTTAAGGGCAGCCTTGGCATAGAAGGGTTTTAGTACGGATTCCATGAAGGGTCTGAAGGGGAATGGCAAGTTCTGGATGGGTGCTTCTCCACTGTCTGACCTCACATAGTCAAGAATGCCGTTCATGATGTCCAGCAGGGCCTGGGCGTTCATGAGAATGCTGTCCAACCGTCTTGGGTTATCATCCTGATTCAGCTGCATGAGTCTTGAAGCTGCCAGTATACCGGCTATGGGGCTTTTGAGTTCATGGGTCATGCTGGCCAGGAACCGGCTTTTAGCCTGGTTTGCGCTCTCCGCCTCGTCCTTGGCTGCCTTCAGCAGTTCCTCCATGGTTTTGCGGGAGCTTATGTCATCCACGATGGCTACGGCGTGGGTAACAACCCCATTCGGAGATCGTATTGGTGCCAGGGAGACCTCAGCCCAGTACTGGCCGCCCCTGGCTTTTGGTGCAAGGACTTCCTGTTTTGCCTCGAAGCCATCCTGTATCTGCTTGCGTATGAGCGCGCTTGTCTCCGGCATGAAACCGAAAAAGCGGAAGATGGGGTGGCCAATCACCTCCTCGGGTGAATGGCCGCTAAGCAGGAAGAACGACGGGTTTACGTATTCCACTTCAAAGGCATGGTTGACAACAAACACGCAGGGGTTCAGTTGGTCCACTGCCTGGTATAGTTTTCGCAGCATTTCTTCCGATTTCCGGCGAAGGGTCATGTCACGTATGATGCCTACCGAACCGCGGAATTGCCTCTCTCCGTCCCTGGTGTATTCTCCGGCGGCCGAGACTTCGCCATAGGAGGTTACCTCGCCTATGATGTCCTGCCGGAAGCCGGGGGCTTCCGGATTCTTCTTCAGTCTGACCTCCAGTTCGCTGGTCCGCCGTTCTATGCAGCGCCGTTCATTGAACAGTTTGGGACTCAGGGCCTGACCTGTATTGTGTCCAGTGTAGTCACCGAGCACCTGGTCCCGGTCAACCACTGCCAGTTC
>MIBM01000021.1:560-1220 GCA_001830645.1 Spirochaetes bacterium RIFOXYC1_FULL_54_7 | reverse complement strand
CAAGGATGGAAACTGAGTCGTTGATGAAGGTTATGATGCCGTCTGGATCAAGTTCGTATACTATATCCGGCAGGGCGTGCACCAGGTCTTCGTAGCGTCTGACCAGCCTGGCTGCCAACCCCCTGGATTGGTCCGCAACCGCTGCCAGACCGGAAACGAAGGCGATGAGGGTGGAAAAATCATCTGTGGTCGACCCTGCCGGGACTAGAGTGAATCCATGCTTTCCAGATAGTGTTCTGGCTGCCTGGATCTTGTCCGGGGTGGCGTAGATGGCAATGGCTGCTGGCCCCGGACTGTCGGTTGACCCCATGGCAGCTGTTATTGTGGCTACGTCTCCGATTATGGTGCCTTCGTCGTTCTTTGCCAGGATCCCAGCCAGAGCCTTGCTGTCCGCGCAAATGCCCGGCTCAAGGCCGGGCACGGCTGCGCGAAGAGCCTCGACAGCCTTTCTTGTTCTGGCGACATCATCGAAGGCTATGAAAATCCGGACCCTGGCACTTTGCTTTTGCACCTACCCAATTCTGTTCATTTGGTGGGTAAATGCAAGATATAACCAATTCCGGCTGGTCAGATCCGTTGTCCGTTTTCTGCTATGGATCTTACCGCAGCAAGCCAGGTCACGTCGGCTAGAAGGGTTTCCGCATCAGGCCCCATGCGCCA
>MIBM01000021.1:0-540 GCA_001830645.1 Spirochaetes bacterium RIFOXYC1_FULL_54_7 | reverse complement strand
GGTCCTGGAGTTGCAGGACAAAGAGCCTTGACGCGGCGGTGGCAAGGGTAGCCAGCACCAACCGGGCGGTCTGGGGATCAAGCCGCTCCTTGCTTTGGTGTTCCGGACAGCAGGCTGCGGCAAATCCCTGCCTTTCGCCTTCGTTTTCCCACCATCCGCGCAGGGTGGAGGTGTCATGGACGCTGGGAGTACAGACCGACAGTTCGGGGTAATTTGCCAGGGCTATATATGGCTGGCCCGGGCTGTCCCAGTCCCTGGTCCACCGTGGTATGCGCAGTCCGGGGACTCCTAGTTCAGCCATCACCCTTGGTACACAGGGTGGTACCGCGCCGAGGTCCTCAGCACAGGGTAGCATAGCCGATGCTTTGGCCAGCATGGCCAGCAGAGACCGTCCATGCTGTTCCCAGATTGGCTGTTCCTCTGCCTGTTTCCCGGAGGCCAGGCGCTCAAGCTTGCCTCGTTCCTGGTCAGAGAGGCTGTGCCAGGCGCTTGCGTTCCTGAACCGCCAGGTTGGTACAAAGTGGTCAGCCTGGATGGGCA
>MIBM01000020.1:3493-3932 GCA_001830645.1 Spirochaetes bacterium RIFOXYC1_FULL_54_7 | reverse complement strand
CTGCATTCCAAGCAAGTCCCTGATACACCAGGCCGACCTGGTACTTGGCTCTGCCGGCCTGGCTGAGCTTGGTGCTGGTGTGGACTTGTCGACCATCGACTACAGCAAGGCCTACAAGGCAAGCCGCAAGGCCGCCGAACGGCTGTCCAAGGGTGTCAGTTTCCTCCTTAAAAAAAACGGCGTGGAGTATGTCCAGGCCAGGGCACAGCCGAAATCAGCCAACGAAATAGTCCTGGACGATGGACGTTCCATCAGCGCAGCCGCCATCATTCTGGCTACCGGCTCACGCCCCCGTGAACTGCCTGGTTTTGACTTTGATGAACAGACCGTGTTATCCAGCACCGGTGCTTTGATGCTCCAGAAGGTTCCCAAGCGGGCAGTAATCCTGGGTGCCGGTGCGATAGGCATGGAACTTGGTTCGGTGTGGAATGCCTTCGGT
>MIBM01000020.1:2829-3446 GCA_001830645.1 Spirochaetes bacterium RIFOXYC1_FULL_54_7 | reverse complement strand
CGCGGCATACGCTTTGTCATTGGCCAGGGTGCCAGCGGAATGGAAAAGAAGGATTCCGGTGTCGTCGTGACCCTCAAGACCACAAGTCTGGAGGCTGATGCCGTGCTGGTAGCGGTAGGCAGGCGGCCGAATACAGAGGGTCTCGGGCTTGAAGGGCTGGGCATCAAACTTGAACGCGGCTTTGTGCCTGTCGGCGAATATGGGGAGACTGCTGCTGCGGGCATTTATGCCATTGGTGATATCGTTGCTACTCCCCTTCTGGCTCACGTGGCCAGCAAGGAAGGCGAGATAGCGGTGGAACGCATAGCCCAGCTGCTGAAAGGTAGCCCTGCCCCTGTAGAGACCCGGGTCGATCTGTCCACTGTGCCATCAGCTGTCTATTGCGAGCCAGAACTGGCCAGCTTCGGCCTGTCCGTCGAGAAGGCGGTTACCGGTGGATTACGGCACGAAGTGTTCAGCTTCCCCTTCCGGGGTATAGGCAAGGCAGTGGCCACCGAGAAACCCGACGGCTTTGTGAAAATCATTCATGCTCCCGAAAGCGGAGAGATTCTGGGAGCTTCCATTGTGGGCGAACGTGCCACGGACATCATCCATGAGCTGATTCTGGCGCGGCGGGC
>MIBM01000020.1:378-2730 GCA_001830645.1 Spirochaetes bacterium RIFOXYC1_FULL_54_7 | reverse complement strand
GCACGTCTAGGGATCGCGGGGTTCAGTCAGCGGGCAGGAGCACCCACAGGAGCTCGCAGGGTTCCAGCTGGATCGCTTCTCCGGGTAGCAGCAGCCTGTCACTGAGCAGGTCCTTGCCTTGCCTCTGTGCCAGGAGTCTGCCCGCTATATCAGTCCCGACCGTGATTGGCCGGTCGGCAAAACTGGCTATGACGGTAAGCAGTTGCCCGTTTCCCTGCTTGTGGAAGGCCAGCACCCCAGGCTGGCCTGCGTCCATCACCGTAAGGGCCTGTGCGCCGAAGACCGGATGGGAGCGGCGCTGGGCCGACATGCGTACCAAGCCTGAAAAAATACGGCCAGGAACACTTGAGGCATCTTTTCGCTTCCGGTACAGCTGATCCGACCAGGACGGACGGTGGACCCAGCGACTGTCCGAGGCCTGGGCTGGATCATTCTCGTATTCATAATGATTGAATACGCCTGTTTCGTCACCTAGATAGATCAGTGGAATACCGCCCACGGAGAAGGCTATGCCGTACAGGAGCAGCACCCTCCTGATGGCGGTTTCCAGATCCTCCCCCACCCCTTCCAGGATGGCCCGTTCCACTCCTGCAAGAGATGCAGCAGTGCCACAGATCCTGCGGTCTCCGGTATCCGGGTTGTGCTGGAAGCTGACGCCCCGGCTGAAACTGCCGGGGAAGTCACCCAGATAGAAGCTGTTCAGGAAGGCCCGGTGATCGCCACCCTTGATTCCCAGTTCCGCCGCATCCTCGTCCGCAAAGGTCCAGCCTATGTCGTCGTGGCAGCGGACATAATTCACCCAGGCACAGCCCGGTGGCAGGCGATGCCGTTTGCGCAGGGACAGCGACAATAGGCGGACATCCTTGGTGGCAGCGGCCTCCCACAGCTCGGCCATCAGCAGGGGATTGTACGACAACTGGCACTCCCGGGGGTCGATGTACTTGATGATCTCGTCGGGGTGGACTATAGCCTCCGATTTGAACAGGAGGGACGGACAGGCCAGGCGGGCTACGGACTGGAAGGCTTTGATGATGATGTGGGCCTGGGGCAGGTTTTCGCAGGCAGTGCCGAGTTGTTTCCAGATGAAGGCAACCGCATCAAGACGCAGAGCCCCGATGCCACGGTTGGCCAGGCTCATCATTTCTGTAGCCATGGCCCTGAAAACCGCCGGATTACGGTAATTCAGATCCCATTGATATGAATTGAAGGTTGTCCACACCCATCTGCCCATCTGTTGGCACCAGGTAAATGATCCCTTGCGGGCTTCCGGAAAGATATCACGCAACCTGGCCTGGTAGGCCAGGGCCTCCGCATGGTCGGTAAAACCCAGATAGAAATCCTGATGCTCCTGATCTCCTGCCTTGGCCTGAGCGGCCCAGACATGTTCATCCGAGGTATGGTTGAAGACAAAGTCAGCCACCAGCACAATGCCTTTCCTGTCCAGAGCTATGGCCAAAGCTTCCAGGTCGGCCATACTGCCCAGGGCTGGATTAGTGTCCCGGTAACTGGATACGGCATAGCCTCCGTCGTTGTGCTCCGCCGGAGACAGGAAGAACGGCATCAGATGAAGATAACTTACCCCCAGTTCCTTCAGGTAAGGGATCCTGCCTGCGATACCGCTCAGGGTGCCGGCAAAGAGGTCGACATAGGCTACTGCCCCTACAAGGGATTCCGACCTGAACCACCCCGACTCCGGAGTCCGTTCCCTGTCCCTGGCTTTTAGTTTTTCGTCCCGTTGGCTGAAGGCCTCGAAGGCTTCGGCAACCAGTTTCTCCACCTGGAAGGCGTAGTCCGGCCGGCCACCATACAGCTCCCAGAGGAGTTCGGCCAGGCGTCTGAACTCGCTGTCCAGACGCTTGCTGAATTCCTCCCAACCCGGGGCGGTCACAAGCCCTCTGGCCTGCCAGGCTTCCCGGCATTGCCGCTCGAAAACAGCCCAGGACCGGTCCATCATTTTATGGAACCGGCGACCATGCCCTTGACTATGTACTTCTGGGCCAGCAGGAAGAAGATGATGACCGGGATCATGGCCAGTAGTATGGCCGTGAGTATGAGATCCCACTGTTTGACAAAGGCACCGGCAAAATTTGATACCGCAAGAGGCAGGGTCTTGATCGCGTTGCCTTTGCCCAGTACCAACAGGGGCAGGAGGTAGTCATTCCAGATCCAGATACCGTTGAGCACCAGGACAGTGGCATGGATGGGAGCAAGTATGGGGAAGATTATCTTATAGAAGATTTCATGGCGTCTGCAACCGTCAATCGTGGCGGCTTCTTCCAGTTCGAGCGGAATGCTTTTGATGAAGCCGTGGAACATGAAGACAGACAGGGATACACCAAAGCCGATGTAGCA
>MIBM01000020.1:0-367 GCA_001830645.1 Spirochaetes bacterium RIFOXYC1_FULL_54_7 | reverse complement strand
CTGTGTAGGTACGCAGGAGCCGTATTCCCGAAAAAATGGTTATGCTCCGTAGCCAGGAAAGCAGGGGGAACATGACAATCT
Organism: Spirochaetes bacterium RIFOXYC1_FULL_54_7; assembly: GCA_001830645.1. Taxonomy (GTDB): domain Bacteria; phylum Spirochaetota; class Spirochaetia; order Treponematales; family UBA12059; genus MIBM01. The sequence continues at coordinate 286 of MIBM01000020.1, read as the reverse complement.
GAAACGGTATGACCATGGCCGCGACAAAGATGAAGAAGATGACATTGGCGGTTCTGGTTTTTGTGCGTACCAGAGCCCAGGCTGCCTGGGAAGAAAACAGATTCAGCAACAACAGGGAGACTGCGGTTATCACGAATGACGAATACAGGGATGCAGGGTATCTGATATTGTCGCTGGTCCAGATGGTCACGGTATTCTTGACTATATTGCCCCAGTCGGCCGGCATGGCCAGGGGATACTGGGTTACCTCGAAGGCTGTCTTGGCAGAGTTGATGAGGACCAGGAA
>MIBM01000019.1:4531-4919 GCA_001830645.1 Spirochaetes bacterium RIFOXYC1_FULL_54_7 | reverse complement strand
GGCTGCAATCCTGCTGCCTGGCCTTGTAGCTCTGGCCCTGTCCGGAAGGCCGGTTCCTCTGCATAGATGGAGGGTGCTGGCCAGCCTGGCAGGCCTTGGGTTGATAGCCGGTCTGACCACCCTTGCAACCGTACCGGGGCAGGTACCGGCAGGCATCTTCCTCATAGATGAATATCTTTCCGGTTTCTTGCGTACCGGCGTGTTCCGGTTGCTGCCCGAGTTTCCGGTTCTGTACGGTTTTTCAGGGTATGGTCATGGTTTTTCACAGGAAAAGCTGGGTGACAAACCCTTGCTGTCAGAGCGTGCACTGTTTGCGGTGGAAGGCCAGCCTGGCTCAACCCACTACCTTCGCACCAATGCCTTTGACATGTTCACCGGGAAAGGGTGG
>MIBM01000019.1:3518-4385 GCA_001830645.1 Spirochaetes bacterium RIFOXYC1_FULL_54_7 | reverse complement strand
AACTGTAGTGTCCGGACGTACCGGTGACGGCTTGCTGTTCGATGGCAACCCGGCTACCGGACTTACCCTTGCACTGCCGCTGCTGTACGGCGAGCGCTTGACCGTGGTTTCGGCTATGGATCCGGTTGTGGGCTCGGCCGGCGGTTTTGTTGTTGACTCTGCTGTTAGCTCTGTCGGCAGCTCTGTCCCCACGGCTGGTGCCACTGCTGGTGCCAACGACCCGGGATTGTATCTGTCCGTACCCGATGATCTGCCGCCAGTGGCCAGACAGCTGGCAGCATCCCTGCATGGTCTTCCTGAAGCGGAACTGCCTGGCGCCCTGGCGCGCTTGCTGGATGATGGATTTACGTACAGCCTTGATCCTCCAGACCGACCAGGCAGGGGTAATCAGCGAGGGGAAGGCGAGACTCCGGGGGCTGAAGGCCAACCGGCAAGCGTGGATTTTCTGCAGCACTTCCTGACTGAAAGCCGCACAGGATACTGCGTACACTTTGCCAGTGCCGCTGTTGCGCTGGCCAGGCTTGCAGGCGTGCCAGCCAGATATGTCACGGGTTTCATGGTTAGCCTTCCCCGGCCGGATGATGATTCCCTGACAGCTGGTTCCGGTGGTCTGGTTCGGGCGGAGATAACAGGATTGAACTCCCATGCCTGGGTGGAGTTGTGGTTGCCTTCAGCGGGATGGATCAGTTTCGAGGCCACACCTCCCATGAGGCAGGAACCAGCAGGAACAGCCGGAATCCGGACAAGCAAGGCATCGCTGGATGATTTTACCCTGCGCCAGCTTGCCGCCATCACCGGAGGGCGGGTAGATCTGCGTGGGACTGCCGGAACAGGATCCGGCTGCGCCATCCCACCAGCCAGAATCGC
>MIBM01000019.1:3222-3459 GCA_001830645.1 Spirochaetes bacterium RIFOXYC1_FULL_54_7 | reverse complement strand
AGGCTTGTATCAGTTTGCCAGGCAATCGGACTGGCACCCGGGAGAACGATCCGGGTGGCTGCTATGGACTGATTTTGGTTCCTGGTGGAAAAATCGTATAGCCTGGCGGGCTGGCGGTCCGGGATTGGCAGACTTCAGGAAAAAGGCCAAGCGGGTGGTGCGCCTTTCCTCCGGATGGGGTGTCCCGGGGCCGGAGCGAAGTGGCTGGCTGACCTGGGAAAATGGCGTAGCTGCCGT
>MIBM01000019.1:160-3213 GCA_001830645.1 Spirochaetes bacterium RIFOXYC1_FULL_54_7 | reverse complement strand
GCATGGAGTCAACTTTGATGCCCCTGATCTGGCCCTGGCAGATCTGGAGGTTTTCAGGGAAGTCTTTTTTGGAGGCCGACTGCTGGAAAGCCAGGATTTCATCCGTATCAACAAACTGGCCAGGCAGTTGCGCGACTTGTCAAAGCGGCAACCTTCTGCCACTCCAGCGGACTGAGTCTCATCGCAATATCTTCCTGATGAAGGCAAGGCTTGGCTGGGCGCCCGGAAAAGCCAGCCCGGAATTATGCCAGGATAATGATTTTTCGTTCCGGGTCCCAGTGTGGACTGACGATGGCTGTGCCACCCGATCCCTTGAGCCGGACCGGTTCTATCCTGTACCATGTGGCAATATGTTCAGATGAAACGAGGTGACTATGGACACGCATGCACAACAGTATAATCGCCCATCGGGCAGCCCTTCAGGTGCCTTTTCCGGTTCCCGCTTCGAGGCCATGATGATTCCAGGGTCCCTGGAACCAACACCTGTGACCTCCCTTCAATGGGAAAAGATAGGCTTTTCGGTGGTTGTGGCCTCCCATATGGGCGGCAGTGTGGCCGGAGCCGACGGTGTATTCGAGGCACCGGTAGTGCTGCCATCTGGTGTCCTGAGGATGCCGCCCCAGGCCTGTGCCCTGAACTATGGCCAGGCGCTATTCGAGGGCATGAAGGCACGGCGCGGCGTGGACGGCAAGATACGCTTGTTCAGGATGGCCGATAATGCCATGCGCATGTCCAGGGGAGCTGGCCGTTTCATGATGGCCGCTCCTTCTCCGGAACTATACGCCAGAACGGTACTCGAGACTGTCAAGGCCAATCTTGAATACGTACCGCCGGAAGGCAAAGGATCCCTGTACATCCGGCCCTTGCTGGCCGGTGTCGGCATGACCCTTGCGCCAGCCGCCTCCGACACCACCCTGTTCATGGTCTATGTGCAGCCCGTGGGTTCATACTTCAAGGGCCTGTCATGCATAGCCATCAAGGCCGATGCCGATTACCATCGGGCGGCCGCTCGAGGTACTGGCTGGGTCAAGGCGGCAGGCAACTACGCCCCCTGCTTCATGCCCGTCAAGAAGGCCAAGGCCGACGGCTTTGCGGACATCCTGTTCCTGGATCACGAAGGCAGACATGTGGAAGAAGTGGGCTCGGCCAATTTTGCCATGGTAAAGAAGGGCACCCTCTATGTTGCCGATTCGCCGTCCATTCTCGGTGGCATTACCCGGGATTCGGTGATGCGCGTAGCCAGGGAAGCCCTTGGCGTAAAAGTAGTCTTTGCCCCCCTTGAGCTGGATAAGGTGCTGGGCCTGGGTGCGTATGCAAAACAGGGGCCAGCCGATGAAGCCTTCTGCATGGGCACCGCAGCAGTCATATCGCCCATCGGGTCGCTGCGCTGGAAGGATGCGGATTTTACCTTCGGCAAGGGCGAGACCGGTCCGCTCACTGCGTCGATCTACGAAAAGATAGACGGTATACAGATCGGACGCCTTCCCGACACCTACGGCTGGACTACGGTTGTAGACTGATGGTTCCCCAGACTGGACCCTTGCTCCTGTCCGGCCTGGGCATTACCTTCTGTTCATGAAAACAACCCTTGATACAATCATGGAGCGCCGCTCGGTGCGTTCATACTCCGGCCAGGCTCTGTCCCCGGACCAGGTAGCCCTGCTCGAACAGGCCATCACCGACGAAGTGGGTTGCTGTCCCTTTGGCCATCGGCCACGGTTCAGGCTGACCGGCCCTGGTCTGGTCCGGAATGATCTGGTCCGGAATGATGGAACAGGCGCTGACCCAGCTGCTTTCAGGATCGGCACCTACGGGGTCATAAAAAATCCGCCAGCCTTCATAGTGGGAGCCGTGAAAGCAGGCCCGGATGCAGTGCTGGATTACGGTTATGCATTGGAAGGCATCATCCTGGCCGCCACTGCCACTGGATTGGGCACCTGCTGGCTTGGTGGAACCTTTGACCGGACATCCACCAAGGAACTTCTTTCCTTGGTGGATGGTGAAATCGTGCCTGCGATTACCCCCGTTGGCGTGCCTGCAGACAAGCGGAGCCTGACCGAGCGTACCATGCGCTTCTTTGCCGGATCCGACTCACGCAAACCCTGGAGCCAATTATTCTTCGATGGCGAGCCGGGACGGCCCTTGGGCAAGGTTGACGCCGGTGAATGGACTCCTGTGCTGGAAGCAGTACGGATGGGCCCATCTGCGTCCAACAAGCAACCCTGGCGGATATTCCGCGAAGGACCCTCGAAGTTCAACCTTCTGTTTGCAGAGGACAAGGCCTACAACAGGGCCCTTGGCATACCCATACAGGAGCTTGATCTTGGCATAGCCATGAAACACTTCGAACTGGCTGCACGGGCCTGCGAGCTGCCTGGCAGGTGGTCAAGAATGGCGCCACCTCCTGCAACTTCTGTCTGGGCATCAAGCGGGTCCCTGACCTACATCGCCAGTTGGGTTGCATAAACCCGATCGCGGGTATGCAAGGGTTGGATACCAACCTGGCTCAGGTTTCTTCCGGGTACCAGCCGCTCTTGCCCGATGCAACCCTCAGCAGCCAGCCATCATCGGTTCGCTCCACGATATCTTCCGGCAGGTAGGCTTTGCCGAGGCCGCTTGGCACATCCACAGCATAGCGGGGCAGTTCCAAGCCTGACAGCCTGCTCCTCAACTGCGAGTAAATCAATAGCCCCCTGGACAGGGGTACCCTGAAATGGGAGGTTCCTGCGGCAAGATCACCCTGGAACAGATAGTATGGCTTGGCTCCGAGCGAAAGTATCTGGCTGAAGAGTTTTTCCAGGATATCAGAGTCATCATTGATGCCCCTCAGGAGCACCGTCTGGCTGGCCACGGGAATGCCGGACTGGACCAGCCGACGGAAGGCAGCCCGGGCTTCTGTCCCCAGCTCCGCAGGATGGTTTACATGGACCACGAACCAGACAGGCCCTCCGGCTCTTGCCAGTTCTATCAGTCCAGCCGTGATCCGGCTGGGCAACACTATCGGTGTACGGGTACAGATCCGTATGTTTACACCCGGAACCGCCTCGCGCAGG
>MIBM01000019.1:0-147 GCA_001830645.1 Spirochaetes bacterium RIFOXYC1_FULL_54_7 | reverse complement strand
CGCCTACCATCTGGTCACTTGCCACCAGTGGATCTCCACCTGATACAAGTATCTCCCTGAGCCCTGACATCCCGCGCAGGGCAGTACCGATGGCTACCAACTCGGCTCCTGTTACATAGCCTCGGTCGGAATCCATGATGGATCTGC
>MIBM01000018.1:3493-4886 GCA_001830645.1 Spirochaetes bacterium RIFOXYC1_FULL_54_7 | reverse complement strand
TGCCCCGGCTGCCCCCCCGGCATCTACCACTACACCAACGCAGGCCAGACCACCTGGTACCACTTTGCCTGCGAGATCCACCGCCTTGGCCGCCAGAATGGCCTCCTGGAGCGGGATTGTGTCATCTCACCCCTTACTACAGACCAGTACCCCACCAAGGCCCCCCGCCCCGCGTACTCGGTGCTGTCCAAGGATAAGATACAGACCCTGGGAGTGCAGGTGCCGGGGTGGGAGGAGAGCCTGGCGGCCTTCATGGATGATCTGTGCAGATACCGGGACGACATGGTCGATCTTGCCGCTATGGCCATGTATGATCTGGAAACTGCCCGGGCAATGCAGGACGCCGCCCGCTACCTGTATGTCGCTTATTCCTGCCAGCAGGCAGTGGAGAAGAACTTGAAGGTCCTCGGTTTTCTGCATCATGAACCTCGGCGTATCCATAATCTGCAGGAACTGGCGTCAGGATTGAACCTGCCCCTGAATCCTGATGATTATGGTATATTGAAGGTGCTTACCGACCAGTATCTGAAGGGGCGGTATCCTGAGGATCTACCTGCCATGCTTGCCTGGATGGACAGGCACCGGGCGGCCAGTTTACTTGAACAAACGGAGCGATTATACGCCACGATACGGAAACAACCAGTGTTCTCGATATTGTAAGAGCTTTCGTCGAAGGGGAGAAGGAGGCTTACCCGATCGCGGCAGCCTGGCTTTTTGGCTCCTGGGCCTACGGCACTCCCGGTGAGGATAGCGACATCGATGTAGGTATCGTTCTTGAAGGGGATACAAGTCCGGAATTGGAGTCGGCCATCTTCAACGATGCCCAGGCTCTTGACTGGCGGCTGGAACCCCATGTGTTCTCCCGCGCCTATTTCCAGACCGCCCGCCGATCCATGGTCTACGACATCAAGGAGAAGGGCATCAGGATAGCCTGAGGCAGGAAGTACAAAAGGAGTATTGCGTCTCAGACCTTGAGCAAGGTCTCGGGTGCCTGTGAGTCCCTGCCATCCTTGGGATAGACACGGATCTCCAACCCCATTCCAATGCCTTCAAGGTATTCGATAAGGGTAGATAGCTTGATATCCTTCCTGCGTTCCAGTTTTGAGATAGCAGTCTGACTGAAAGCCGGAATCTCTGTCTGCTTGATACCCCTACGTTCACGCAGTCCGGCCAAGCGGAGTGACAGGATTTCGCGTTCAGCCTCGGCATGAGCTCTGTGTATCTGATCGGCTTTCATCCTGGATTCCATAGCCTTTACCGCGTTTTCAACAATAGCCATAAGGCCTCCTCAGCGCTTGTAGCGCTTGATGAGTAACTCGGCTGTATGTATGAGCCGAGTGTAGAAGTCATTTTCGTTTCTACCCTTCTTGTCCCCTCCGACCAGTACTCTTCA
>MIBM01000018.1:0-3267 GCA_001830645.1 Spirochaetes bacterium RIFOXYC1_FULL_54_7 | reverse complement strand
CCAACCTCATCCACTACCTGTTCAGCGGGCAGTCCGGCTTTGCAGGCCGGGTGGTCAACCTGGACGCTCTGACCTACGCGGGTAATCCCGAGAGCCTGGAAGCGGTGCAGAAAGAACACGGCGGCAGCCGCTACTTCTTTGTGCAGGCCGACATCCAGGGCCGCGCCGCGGTGGAAAAGGTCTTTGCGGACTACCAGGTTGACGCGGTGGCCCACCTGGCCGCCGAGAGCCATGTGGACCGCTCCATCCTTGGCCCCGAGGCCTTCATCAAGACCAACGTGATGGGCACCTACACCCTGCTGGATGTGGCCCGCAACGCCTGGAATGGCCGCTATGGCCAGGATATCGACAGTCCCGACGTGCTTTTCCACCACGTAAGCACCGACGAGGTCTTTGGCTCCCTGGGGGATACAGGCTACTTCACCGAGGTCACCCCCTACGACCCGCGTTCGCCCTATTCGGCCAGCAAGGCTGGCAGCGACCACCTGGTGCAGGCCTACCACCACACCTACGGCCTGCCGGTGACCATGACCAACTGTTCCAACAACTACGGCCCCTTCCAGTTCCCCGAGAAACTGGTGCCCGTGATGATCCTGAACATGCTGGAAGGCAAACCCCTGCCGGTCTACGGCGATGGCCGCAACATCCGCGACTGGCTGTACGTAGAAGACCACAACGCTGCCGTCTGGACGGTGATGCAGAAGGGCCGCCTAGGCCAGACTTACAACATCGGCGGCGAGAACGAGTGGGAGAACATCAAGCTCCTGGACCGCCTTATCCAGCTGGTGGCCGAGGAAGCCGGTGCAGACATCGGCCCGGACAGCGCAACCCGGGACGCGAAATTCCGGTCCCAGATCACCTACGTAAAGGACCGCCCCGGCCACGACCGCCGCTACGCCATAGACTGCAGCAAGCTCAAAGGCGAACTGGGCTGGAAGCAGTCTGTCACCTTCGAGGACGGCCTGCGCAAGACCGTCCGCTGGTACCTGGACAACCCCGCCTGGATAGACCACGTACGCTCCGGGGAATACCGCAACTGGATAGACGCCAACTACACCAAACGCTGACCAAAAAGCCGGATCCAGAGAATGGAATCCGGCTTTTTAAAAGGGGTATAGTGGTAAAAGAGTACCTGATAGCGGTTATAGGGACTCCCTCTTGCCATGATCTTGACTTGGCACAATCGAATTTCTAGCCATTTGATTATGTTTTATTTTTGTGTAGTATTGTAGCATGATCAAGAAGCGAACCGTATTTAATCCAAAGCGCCGCATTTTAGTAAACCCGGAAGATCTATTTGACTTGACTAAATTGGCGAAAAAAATACGCTACGGTGGCAACCCTGAGCATAAAAAGAATCCCGGTGATTTTGGACTTTCTCCGCCAAGTGATCCAAGGCAAGGCAAGACTTTGTGTGATACTGCTGGAGTCTTTACCCGAAAAGAAGCACTTGAACTACTTCAGACTGGAATCAAGCGCGGCCTTGTAAGCGTTCAGGTCAGGAACGGCTTGCCTCAGAATATCTGGTCTGTTGCCGTGAATGGTGTTCCCATAGAGGCTCAGTTGGAGAACACTGAAATGGCTGTATACCACGCATACCCTCTACAGGATATCGATCCGTTTTCAAAGATCGTACTGGAGCTCTGGGGAAAAAACAATGAATAGCACCTTTGCTATGACATGCCGCTGGATGTCTTCTTTACATGAACAAGAAGAGGTCAAGGTTACCTCCGCAATGGTCCAGATCTGCCTTGCTGACGGAGTAGTAACGCGAAATCAGGACGATTGGGCTCATACGGTACAGGATGATGTTCGCTTGTCTGCCTATCCTCTTGCACTTTGGTTGGCTCAATCGTGGTGGCGTCTACGGTACGAATCGCTGCCAATCAGAGATACACCTTCAGTGTCCTGGAGAATGGCCCATGAAATGGCCGCTGTGGGTTACGGCTATGTATGGCCAAACCTGGTGTTCTTATCTGAGGGTGATCAAGTTCATGCCTTGTCTGTTCAGTCTGTACCCGGGGACAAAGAACCTGTTCGTTACCTATCAGATCTGTATGCTGCCATAGATGGGGCAGATTTCGAGCACGAGATAGACGGATTTATACGAACTACTCTTGCCAGGCTGAATGCCATGGGTAAGGTTGATACACCGCTACATCGTATTTGGCATGATGTGGAAGCAGAACGCGCTGACTATGAAAGCTGTCTTTGGCGAAAGCTTGAGGCGATGCTAGGATATGAACCTGATGATGGGCCATCGGAAATTCTAGATACCCTTATCAATGTACAAAAGCGCATTGGTCCCTCTGCGGTATCGGAAATTGCCCATGTCTGTGCCGTTCCTGATCCAAAGCAGGAACTTGGTCATATATTGGCTATTGATTCGAACAGCGGTATCAAGGGACATCTCAATGATTCATTACGTAATATTCAATTCGATCAAGGCGAAAAGCCTGCAGCGTGGGAACGAGGATGGAAGCTGGCCAGGAATGTCAGAAATGTACTTGGCATAGCGAACGGAAAGCTCCAGGATGAATCCCTCTGCGAAATTCTTGGTATTCCGCCTAAAAGTCTCAATGATGAAAGTAGAGAAGGCTTTTCAACTCCAATAGGCGCTGTAATCAGGAATGAAAAAGAGCATCAAGAATCTTTTATACTGCGCAAATCCAGTAGAAATCGTTGTGGGCGAAGATTCGAGCTTACGAGATTCCTTTGCGAATGCGTACGTGCCAATCCAGAGGATGCGTGGTTGGTATCGACTGACGCTAAAACAACCAGACAAAAGATTCAGCGGGCTTTTGCCGCTGAATTCCTGTGTCCAATCAAGGATGTTGTTGAGTACCTAGGTAGCGATTTTTCCGACGACGCGATTTATGATGCTGCCAATCACTTCATGGTATCTCCACTTGCAGTAAGGACGCACTTGGTTAACAACCACCTACTGACACAGTCGTCACTGAATCTTGATGTTGATCTACGCTTGTGGAACCATCCATATCATTCCGTATTGTAAATCCCATGTCTGCCATGAAACGTAGTCACCCAGCGCATGCTGCACGACTGGAATGGAGATCACCGGACTGAGACCCGAAGATCTGGCTGGACTTTAGTACCCAACCAAAGTCGCCCGCCCTGCGTACTCGGTGCTCTCCAAAGAGAAGATACAGACCTTGGGAGTGCAGGTGCCGGAGTGGGAGGAGAGCCTGGCGGGGTTGGAATGATGCCTCACACCAAGATGGTTTTAAGAGAGTCAAGAGGCAAATC
>MIBM01000017.1:3793-5106 GCA_001830645.1 Spirochaetes bacterium RIFOXYC1_FULL_54_7 | reverse complement strand
AGGAGCAAGGCTACGGAATCGGGGCCGCCGGACAGGGCTATGAGGAAACGTGACCCAAGTACACCCGGAGCATTGGCGAATCCACGAGCCGCAAGGGCTGCGGCTAAGGCACCGTGCCTCAACACCTGTATCCTCCGTTTAAAGGAAAAAGCCGCCCGGAAGGACGGCTCTGAATGATGAAGTAAAAAACCGTCTCCGTATGGATCAGGCCTTGGCTGCCGGCTCTGCTGCGGCTGGGGCCTCGGCCACTTCGGCTTCGGGTTCGGGTTCGGTTTCCTCACCCTTGGCATACTTGACGAGGACCACGACCTGGTCAAGGGAGCTATGGATCTTGACCGTGTCCTTATGGGTAATGTCACGGACATGAATGGAGTGGTTGGCATGCAGATCACTGATGTCAACCTCGAACTTCTCCGGCATGTCCTTGGGAAGACATTCGACCTCGATTTCGTGGACAGGATTCTCGAGGATACCGCCCTCACGTACACCGATGGAGTTGCCGATAAGATGCACGGGAACCTTGGCGCGGATAACCACATCCTTTTCGACTTCAAAGAAATCGACATGATCAATCTTGCCCCTGAGCCAGTCAAGCTGGCGATCCTTGATCAGGCACTCAAAGGAATCAGCACCGACATGAAGCTGCACTATGGTACTCTCCGAAACGCCGGTTACGGCTTTCGAAAAGTCCTTGGCTCCTAGCACAAGTGGGGTGGACTTGCCATGGCGGTTGTACATGACAGCCGGAATCCGGCCATCCCGGCGGAGGCTGTTGAGGGCACCCTTGGTGCTCAGGGTGCGCGGCTCGGCAATTATAACGTGTTGGCTCATGAATATTCTCTCCTCGCTCTGGGCGTAATTATCGCTCTGGGACGGCAGGGATCGAACCTGCGAATGGCGGGATCAAAACCCGCTGACTTACCGCTTGTCGACGTCCCAATAGTAAGAGGACGCACGCGACGCGCACGCTACGGTACAGCGATCAGTTTATACACTGGAACGATGCATCGTGTCACGGGGGTATTGCGGATTTGAAGGAGGTATATCCTTATACGGAAACATCCTCATCCACGCTGTCACCCCGTTCGTAGGATTGCACGATGGCATCCTGCAATCTGGTACGGAATTCAGGACTGATGGGATGGGCAATATCCTTGTACTCTCCTGTTTTTGTCTTCCTGCTTGGCATGGCGATGAATACACCAGTTTTTCCTTCAATGATTTTGACATTGTGGATGACGAAACAATCATCGAAAGTCACCGTCACATACGCTTTCAGCTTGCCTTCGCTGCTTACTCTGCGGATGCGGATA
>MIBM01000017.1:3584-3736 GCA_001830645.1 Spirochaetes bacterium RIFOXYC1_FULL_54_7 | reverse complement strand
GCGCGGGCCTTGCCCGCCAAAGCAACCGTTCGCCAATTCTAATCCGAGTCTGGTAGGCGCGCAAGCGGAAAGGCTGGTATTGGGCTGAATCCTCTCTCCGAGAGGGCTAAAACAGCTCTTTCCCGTTGCTCGGGAGCCTTGAAAACACCAAA
>MIBM01000017.1:2582-3495 GCA_001830645.1 Spirochaetes bacterium RIFOXYC1_FULL_54_7 | reverse complement strand
TGGAGGCCCTCCTGTATGAATCCAGTGCGCGGAAGGCAGAGGCCGTCTGGATTGAAAACCCGGGATACACCACCAAAAAAGAGTAATCCGTTCTTGAGTCAAGCTTTTCCAGCAATTCGCCGCGCCCACCGACAAGGGCGCAGGCCGATCCCAGGAAAAATGGAACGTCTGATCCAATTTCAGCGGCCAGTTCTGCAATTATGTTCCCGGAGTAGTAGTCGGGATGGAAACTGGTAATGGCCTTTATGACTGCTGCGGCATCACTTGAACCACCACCAAGGCCGGCGCCACTTGGTATGCCCTTGCGCGCCCGGATGCCAACCCCGATACCTGGCGGCAAACCCTGCCGCCGGGCATGGGCAAGACAGAGGGAAGCAGCGCGGTGCATGGTATTGTGATCAGGTAGACAGTCAATCTCACATTCCAGCTTTACTTTTCCTGAATCATCAAGCCATACTTCAAGTTCGTCATAGATGGAAATAGCCTGAAAAATGCTGGCCAGACCGTGGAAACCGTCTTCCCGCAGGGCACCTACTGCCAGGTGCAGGTTGATTTTGGCAGGTGCTTTGATGGATAAGGCTTCAGTCATGGCATATTCTACACGATGCCTGACGCCCTTGCCGATACAATCGAAAAAAGAACTGAAAACGGACCAGAAAAGAGTTGACAGACCGATCATCTCTCTTTTAGATTTGCCGTACAATGACCAGCGAAAATATGGACCCGCGGCCGGAAGCATTCCGTTCAGCGGCAGAAAACATAGGGAGGATCGATATGGACCTGATCCGGGACACGGCGATGCCGGGAAACGCATTGGAGCTTTCGCTCGTGGGCGTCGGCGCGCACACCCAAGATCGAGAGGCTCCGTTCATCCGGTTTGGCGGATACGACGAAGACGAGGATGATTTCGAAG
>MIBM01000017.1:213-2565 GCA_001830645.1 Spirochaetes bacterium RIFOXYC1_FULL_54_7 | reverse complement strand
GACTTCTCCGATGAAGAGGAAGAATTCGAGGACGACGAAGACGACTTCGACGATGACGACGACGACTTCGACGACGACTTCGAAGAAGAGGAAGAAGAAGAGGAAGAAGACTACGACTACGAAGATGACATAGATTACAACGACTTCGACGAGTAGGATTTCCCTGGTACATAAAAACCGCCCGGTACCCCCATCCTGGAGAACCGGGCGGCTTGCTTTGTTAAATGAGCCTTGGATACACCAATCGTCAAGTCTGCGGCGGCTCTGAACCGGCTACAGTAATCAATTCGGCTCCGTACCACAGCTTTTCCAGCTCATAGAAAGCCCTGGATGGCACACTCATGATATGGACGATAAAATCACCCATATCCAGCAGACACCACTCTTCGTCCTCCGCAAGGCGTGGCCGTCTGAGCGGAGACAGGCTCCTCTCCGACATATGGTCTTCCAGATTTCGGAGTAGACCACGCAGGTGGGTTGAGCTAGTCGCACTGGTAATAATGAAAAAATCTGTCCAGGCAGACAATTTTCTGAGATCCATAACAACCGTATCTCCGCCATTATGGTCGCTCAGGACCCTGGCGCAGGCCAGGACCTCTTGTTCAAGATCAATCGACACAGTACCTCCCATTGAAATTCTTGCCCAGTATGATTATGAAGTCCGCCGATGCGCCAGTCGACGGCGTTGCCGTGGCGGATTCGATGACCGTACACCGGATCACGTTGGCAAGGGTTGACGCGGCAGCCGGATCGCCATAACGGTCTATTACCCTGGAAAGGGCAATATCGGTGGACGGAGCGTTGCCAACGGATACGACCTCGTATCCGAAGCCCTGGAATATTTCAGCCGTTCGTTGAGCCAGCCCGCGCTCAGTGGTTCCATTGAGTATCTCGATGGTGAAAACCTTGTCGGAAACCGCAATAGCCTCCGCATTCAGAAGAGCGTTGAGGGTCTGCTTGACAATATCCCGTACCAGTTCGCCATCGTAATGAGGAAACAGCAGTGGGATACCCTCTACAGTACGAGGTGTTCCAGTGAGGCGCTGCAGGACAATACGATCCGAATCCAGCTTGGCAAGTTGACCAAACAAATGCGACAGGGATTCAATGGACAGATTGGATCTAAAACGACGCGCAAAAGACTTGAACACCTCATCCCTGAATACAAAATCCTTGCGCTCTCCCATTCGCTTGACCAGAGCGGTAAATACCGCCTGTCTACGGGCTACAGTCTCTGCTTCGGGACGATCTTCATCCACATGCCGTATATATGACAGCATTTTCTGTCCATCAAGCATCACCGCACCGGAAGGCAGGAACAAGGGCTTCCCATCCTGAATGCTTCTTACGCTGTTCGGAATGAAGACGGGAAGCCCTTCCAGTAGATCCACCGTATCACGCAGACCAGCTTCATCAAGGACCAGATACCATTCTATTGCCGTATCGGTCAGCTTGGATATCTCTGCCAGGAAGGTCTTGGGAGACTGTGGATCGTAGAGGGCATCAATGCGGTCCACCCGGTTGAGGGATTGGATGATAAGACCAGTCTCCACTGGAATATCAAGAAGGGCACCCCTGGCATTGCCTGGATAGTACATAAGCAACTCTGTGGCGATAGGCTTGCCATCGCGTTCCAGTATCAAGGCCAGGTTGATCATGAGCTCGTCCTGAACAGCCTGCTCGACAGGGTCCACCTTGAGACTGGACAAGAGCAAGAACAGTGATGCGACTATCAGAATGATTATTAAAACGAGGAAGAGTACGCTTCTGTCAATCAGGGTCCGGGGCATTGGCTCGACTTCCTTTCAGTGGGGTTCATTCCGGGTGTTTCTCAAATAACTGGTTCTGTTTCACGCTGTACACTCCCGGATGAGTCCCTGCGAAGGGCATGACAGTGTACCTGCAGGAAGGATCCAGATCAACCGCAGGCACAATCATCGCACTACCCTCAGGCAAGACCGTACAGGCCCTGGGTGTCTATGTAGGCAGCCACCCCATCAGGCACCAGATGCCGCCAGGCTCCACCGACCGCTACCCGTTGCCGGACCAGGGTGGAAGATACGGGAATCAGCAGATTCGAAGCAAACCGGCATGGATAGGCAAAGGCATCGGGCATACCACCGGATCGCCTGGCCAGAATGATGTCGGCCCTGGCTACTATGCCATCCGGGTCCCTCCAGAAAGGGAATCCGGAAGCAAGGTCATCGCCGATCACCAGGCCAGGCTTTCCTTCCATGGGATGGGCGGCAAGTAGATGGTCCAGGGTATCCACCGTGTACGACACCCCTCCCCGGTCAAGCTCGCAGGTCTCGACCACAAACAGGGGATCGGAAGAAACCGCCGCCTTGAGCA
>MIBM01000017.1:0-121 GCA_001830645.1 Spirochaetes bacterium RIFOXYC1_FULL_54_7 | reverse complement strand
TCGACTGACAACTCCTCAGCCAGTATCAGGTGTCCGATATGGATGGGGTTGAAGGCCCCGCCCAGGATCAGGAATCTCATTTCGGGGCGCCGGTCCATGGATCCCTGTCATCGGGCTTTTC
>MIBM01000016.1:1887-3919 GCA_001830645.1 Spirochaetes bacterium RIFOXYC1_FULL_54_7 | reverse complement strand
AGGCCAAGACCGAAGTTGCCGGCTGGCGCTCCGTGGCGGATGCCGAACTGGAGCAGCTTGAGGTAACCCTGAAGACCCTCAAGGCAGCGGGGCCGGAATCACGCAGGGCCTGGGTGATAGACAACTTCGAGAAGATATTCGTGCCTTTTGCCGAAACCATAAGTAATTACCCAGCCGGCCACGTCTCCGTGGTTACCGGCATGGGCAACAACCGGGAACCGCTATCGGCCATACACCCGAACGCGGCCGCCGCGGCGAAGAACGGGATGGTTGCCGGTGCCCTGGAAGCGCTCACCACCCCACCCCGCGTCCAGTCCAAGGGCGGGCTGGTGGATCAGGAGAAATAGACGATACTGGATCATACAAGCCACGTAGAGCCCCCTATAGTTGGATCCATAGGGGGCTTTGTTAAAATGGATTGCCAATTCTCTGGTACTGGTATACGACATTATTAATATTTCAATGCTTTTAGGAAAGAGTTATGAAAAAAGCCAGGTTTGGTGTCGTACTCATAATTGTCTGTATAGTCTTGGTTGCTTGTCCAAATCTGGTAGTACCCCAAAAAAAACAACGCAGATCTAAGCGGGATAACCTTGGGCAACGGCAACCTGACCCCGGGCTTTGATCCGACAATCACGGCCTACACAGTGATCCTGGGCAACGATGTAACAGAGGTAACCGTGGCAGGTATTCCGGATGATCAGAAGGCAAATATAATAACCAGCCCCCCAATTCTGGATCAGTTCACACCCGGCGTGGCCCAGACTTCCGAAATAACGGTTACCGCCCCGGATGGTACCAGCAAGTCGTATATCCTGACTGTCTTCATTCCGCTGGAATTGCAACTTGAAGAAAAATATGCTGACGGGCATCCTTCGAGCATAGCCAACCACGAATTCGCTACCTTGGTACAAGAAGGATCCGGTGGGCAGATCCGGATCGAAGTCCTTTCAGGAAGCACAAAAGATGAGGCTACGCTCCTGGATGATCTGGAAAACGGCGAACAAGCATGTATGACGACTTGGCAATGAACACTGCCAGCGAGTTGGTGGAATCAATTGAATCGTTGCGCCCAGTACCAGTGGAATAAGCTGGGTTGAGGGCTAACCTCATGGTCGGCCGGCCTTTTTATTTCTGTACATCATTCCGTCGGCGGCAGCCAGTAAATCCTCCAGATCCGGACAGCTTGCACCTGTTCCCCCGGCAGTGCCCACACTGGCGGACAACACCACCAACTGCCCGTCAAAGGACAGGGTAGCCGCGGAGACTACAGTAGCCAGTTTTTCCGCTACCGCGCCTGCCAGTTTTTCATCACATTCGGGAAAGGCAAAGGCAAACTCGTCACCGCCAAAACGGCTTATGAGGTCACAAGCACGGAGTGAATCCTTGCACAGCCTGGCAACAAGTCGAAGCGCTTCGTCACCAGCCGCATGGCCCCAGGTGTCATTGATGGCCTTGAACCCATTCAGGTCCATGATCGCCAAACCGAAGGGACGACCATAGCGTCTGGCGCGGTCCAGCTCTGTCCGGGCCAGTTCCAGGAAATGTCTCCGGTTGTAAAGGCCCGTCAGTTCGTCCATCTGGGCCAGTTCCTTGAGTCTTGCCTCCAGAGCCGCACGCTCGGTTATGTCCACCAGGGTCAAGACCCGCCCCCGGTGGCGCTCATGGACATCCTCAAGCCGGGACAGACGCGGCTCGAACTGACGGATGGTTCCATCTTCAAGAGCGAGGAAAATTTCCCTTGCCAGGTCATCGGAAAAAGCGGCGGCGAGTTCAGGGTAGGCAGCAAGTACAACACCGGCCGGCACACCCAGGATGGCGGCCTTGTTGTCCAGGCTCGGGATCAGCTCCCCGGCACTGCGGTTGAAGTCAACCAACCGGTCTTTTTCATCCACCACCACAATGGCATCGCGCATCTGGTCAAACACGGCTTCCCTGGCAAGAGGAGCCAGGTCAAAGGCACGGTGGCGAAGAAAGCCCAGAGCAAAAAGGATGGCCGTTCCAGCCAGAGTGATAGAAGCGATATCCAGAC
>MIBM01000016.1:1569-1774 GCA_001830645.1 Spirochaetes bacterium RIFOXYC1_FULL_54_7 | reverse complement strand
GCTATGAAAACGCCAATTGCGAACAGGAATGCGAGATAGAGGTAACTTAGCTGTACGGTATACCAAGGCCCTCTGGACAGGCTCAGTATGGACAGGCCTTCCACCTTGGTCATAACTGGCTTCACATAATACCATTCATGGCGGTCAATGAAGAGGACCAGCAGGTAGGTGACCAGGGATGGCAGAAAAAACAGGCCCCTGGCCT
>MIBM01000016.1:414-1500 GCA_001830645.1 Spirochaetes bacterium RIFOXYC1_FULL_54_7 | reverse complement strand
CGGTGTACTGAACCCTTGTGAAGTATAGAAGGAACTGCAAATTCGGCGACAGGACCTCGCCAAGGTAACCGCCGGCATACATTGCATTAGCAAGGCACAACCAGGCAAAAGGCCTGGTCCCTGGATTCGCTTTCCCCCGGGAAAAGCCAAGGAAGGCCAGAAAAGCGAGTGTCAGGGTGGCGCAACCGAGGATCAAACCTACAAGCAGGGGCATGGTAGAACCGGCCTCCATAATCAAGAACTACTCTGAATGGTAACGCCTTGGCAACCAGTGTGCAAACCGCTGGATACTTCCCGGTCCCTGGAGATCAAGTTCGGGAAAACCGGACAGCGATGAAAACCGGACAGCGGGTGGCCAGACAAACTCCGGAAGCATATCCCCATAACAGCAACAGAGCTTCAGAAGCGGTAATTCAGCCTGCCATTGATGGATTTGTCCCCGGAATTACTGAACTGGGCCTTGCTGAAGGCATAAACCACTGCGTCATCGATGGTGGAAATACCCGAACTACGTTCAATATGGACCGTCTCAAGGGTCACACCCCGGTCCGGATGGTAGGGCGATACCTTGAACAAGAGGGTTATCTCCCGGAGTCGGTTCATCGTCTTGTATTCGGCCTTTTCAAGATCGTAACCGGCATCTTCCAGCATGACCCAGATAGGGGGTCTGGCCTCATAGCCTGGCTGGGAGCCGGGGAGGGGGCCTTTTTTCAGCCGCCAGTTGCCACCGAC
This sequence comes from Spirochaetes bacterium RIFOXYC1_FULL_54_7, assembly GCA_001830645.1. Taxonomy (GTDB): domain Bacteria; phylum Spirochaetota; class Spirochaetia; order Treponematales; family UBA12059; genus MIBM01. The sequence continues at coordinate 768 of MIBM01000016.1, read as the reverse complement.
AGATTCATAAACCTTGGCGAATTGCTCCCGCCTCAGGGCCGCGGTGCCTGGAAGGCCTGCGCGATCCGGGATAGCCGCGTAGATCGCGGTGGGAAGCTCGTAAGGCAGGGGCATATACAGCCATATAGGCTCGTACAGGCTGCGTCCGGCGGTTCCCGAAATGGCTTCTATAGTCATGTCGTATGAATTGCCGGTTTCGGATCCTCGGAGTGTCTGGGACGCTGGCTGTGGGGACACAGGTTGCGGTGTCGGAAATGGCACCACCGCTGGGGCGGGCTGGGCCGGGGCTGTCGGCTGTACCGGCCTGGGAGTGGCACTCTCCTGGCTTGTCGGCGCGGGCCGGATGGCGGCTGC
>MIBM01000016.1:0-406 GCA_001830645.1 Spirochaetes bacterium RIFOXYC1_FULL_54_7 | reverse complement strand
CACCGGAGCTTCAGGAACCGGTGGTACAAGGGTCTCAGGGGTGGGCCGCTCGGCAGAGGTAGCCGGGGGTGGTTCCAAAGCCTCCGTAGGCCGTGTAAGCTCCGCGCCGTCGGGTCTGCCAAGACGTACGATGACCGGCCCCGCGTAATCGGATACCACCTCGTCACGGAACAAGCCAACCAAGGCGAATATACCGAACGCAAGAAGGTACAAACCCAGGGCTATGCCAAAGGACAGGGACATGCGCTTCCTGTCCTGGGCCTCTACCCAGACAGTACGGGCATCTGTCATGGGGCAGGCACCGGGCGGCTGGTCGCAAGGCCCACGGCATCTATACCGTTCCTGCGCAAGGCATCCAGGAGGCTTACCACTGTCTGGTAGGGTACGTTGGCGCCCGCCTCGAGGA
>MIBM01000015.1:314-3392 GCA_001830645.1 Spirochaetes bacterium RIFOXYC1_FULL_54_7 | reverse complement strand
TCGCCGCCTTCTACGCTATCGTCCTGTCCATAGCCGCAGCCCTTCTGGGCTGGTGGGCACCACTGCCGATAGGTGGCATGGTAGTCCTTTTTGCAGTCATGAAGCCACTCTTCAAGGTGGGAGAGTACGGTGCTGACGGCGCCCTCAAGTACCTTACCGAAATGACCCCGGTAGGCGCCATGGTTGTACTGGCCATGATAATCGCCGGTTTTGCCATTTTGCGCAGGAAACCAAGCCTTAGCCTCCGGGCAATTGTCGGAGGCCTTGAAAATGGTGCCAGAAGTGCCATCGGTGTACTGGCGGCCACCGCCTGTGCGGGCATCATCATCGGCGTGGTCACCAAGACTGGCCTGGGCCTCAAGCTGGGCACCGTATTGGTAAACCTGGCCAACGGCAACCTGATCCTGACCCTGATGTTCACCATGGTGACCAGCATCATACTGGGCATGGGTGTGCCGACCACCGCCAACTACATCATCACATCGACCATAGCAGCGCCGGCCATCATCATGATACTCAGGCAACTCAATCCCGGTCTGCCCATGGACGCCATCGCCATCATATTGCCAGCCCATATGTTTGCCTTCTATTTCGGCATCATAGCGGATGTCACGCCACCGGTAGCCCTTGCGGCCTTTGCCGGTGCGGGCATAGCCAAGGCCAATCCCATGAAGACCGCGATCACTGCTTCAAAGCTGGCAATAGCGGCCTTCCTGGTACCCTACATCTTCGTTATGAACCCCGCCATGCTCCTCATCGACGTGAAGCTCTTTTCAGGCATCATGATGGTGGTGACGTCGTTGACTGGCATGATCGGCATTTCATCCGGTGTCATGGCATACTTCCTGACCCCCTTGAAGTGGTGGGAGAGAGGTGCAATGATCCTTGGTGGTTTGATGATGATCGACCCGGGTAGCGTCACAGACCTGATTGGCACCGGCCTTATCGCGGCCATCGTCGTCATCCAGGTGATAAAGAGCAAGACTGCAAAAGCAACGAAAGCTTGATATCTGCGACTGGTAATCCAGCATTAAAACGGCGGGCCTGAAGGTCCGCCGTTTTAATTGCTTTCCTTGGCCAGCACAGAACCCGATGTCCTGCGGTTTGATGGGCTGGATACTATACCAAGTCTGTCAATTTTGTTATACTATTGGTATGTCTGGCATCTTCGACGTAATCTACGAAGACAATGGAATGGTTATCGTGAACAAGCTCGCTGCGGTTCCCGTCCTTCCCGACAAAAGCGGCGACCTATCGCTCAGGGAATTCCTTTCACAGTTCAGACCGGGTAAATTCATGGAACCCGCCCACAGGCTGGATAGACGGACCAGTGGAGCCGTAGCCTTTGCGAAGAACAAGCAGGCCCTTGCTGCGCTATCGCAGGCCTTCAGGGAAAAACAGGTGGTAAAGACCTACTGGGCAGTTACCGAGCGGGCACCTGAGCCGTCAGCCGGCACCCTGCAGCACCGGCTTGTACACGACAAACGCCGTAATGTGGCCAAGGCAGTGTCCCTTGATGCTGGCTACGGCGACCTCGTCGAACTGTCGTATGAGCTGGTTGGCCGCAGCGACCGTTATTTCCTTCTGGCAGTAAGGCCGCTTACAGGCAAGACACACCAGATCCGTGCCCAACTGGCGGCGGCAGGCCTGCCCGTGCGCGGTGACCTGAAATACGGAGCCCGCCGTTCAACACGCAATGGTTTGATCATGCTGCACTCAAGATCCCTCAGGCTCGTTGCCGATGAAGGCCAGCATGTGGAAATACAGGCCGATCCCCCTCCTGACGAGCCCCTGTGGTCGGCTTTTAGCCAGACTCCTGTGTCAGAAGACTGGCGGAATCAATAAGTCTGGATCACCCGGAATCAGGTTTATCTCTTTCCAGTGAAGGTAGGCCGGCTTTCCAGGCAAGGTCGGTTTTACCGTAAGCTCGAAAATGCCGCAGTTGCCTGTCGTCAGCAGGGGCATCCAGGATTTGCAGCCAAAGGTTAGCCTGACCAGCCACTGGATGGTTCCTCCATGAGTCAGGGCCAATACGTTTCCACCCGAGTCCTTGGCAACGGTTTTAAGCCTGACCCAGGCTGCCATCGTCCGCTCGATAAGCTGGTCCACTGTCTCGGCGTCGGACACACCTTCCCAACTCAGGTAGGTAAATCGCTGGTGCTCCTCAGGAAAACGATCCTTTGCCTCTTCCAGGGTCAGTCCAGAGAACTTGCCTATGTCCAGTTCGATCAACAACGGTTCGACCTCCGGCTCAGGAAAGCTGGCCACAGTCGACACAATGGTTGCAGTTTCACTGGCTCGTACCAGGGGCGAGCACAGTACCCTGGAAACCTTCTTGTCCCTGAACCATTGCCCCGCTGAAGCGGCCTGTCCACGGCCATTGTCATTGAGCGGGAAATCCAGCCTGCCCTGCATGCGACGCCCTGCATTTGCAACACTTTCGCCATGCCGCATTATGTAGAAGGTCGTATTGACCAAAAGGTCGGAGAAAAAAGACGCGTCTATGGCCAGTGGAATTTTCATGGAAGCGGATTATACAGGGCCTGCCACCAAGGGTAAAGAAGGGGGCACTCACCAGGGGAAGGACACGACCAAGCCAAGCATATACAAAATCCGGTTCAACCGTTATTATCGGTAAAATCCTATGAAAGACCTGACCCAAGGCGGCGAAACCCGCACCATCATCACGTTTGCCATACCCATGCTCATCGGCAATGTCTTCCAGCAGTTCTACACCATGGTGGACAGCATCATTGTAGGGAATTTCGTTGGAACCCAGGCCCTGGCGGCGGTTGGCATATCCTTCCCGGTAATTTTCCTCATGATATCCCTGATCATGGGGCTAACCATGGGAACCATGGTGCTCGTGGCACAGTACTTCGGAGCCAAGGACAAGGTCATGGTCAGGGCCGCGGTGGATACCGGCTACATCATCCTCTTCTGGGCCGGTCTGGTGATGACCGCCATCGGAGTCATCTCGACAGACACCATCCTGAGGCTGCTCAAGGTGCCGGCCGATGTCTTCCAGGAAGCATCCACCTATCTACGCATCATATTTGCCGGCCTTCTGGCCATGTT
>MIBM01000015.1:0-220 GCA_001830645.1 Spirochaetes bacterium RIFOXYC1_FULL_54_7 | reverse complement strand
CTGGACTTCCTGTTCGTCCTTGGCTTCGGATGGGGCGTGGCGGGGGCAGCCTGGGCTACGGTGATTTCCCAGGGAATATCCTTCATCGGTGGCCTAGTCTATCTGAACGCCAAAGACGACTATGTCCGCCTGGACCTGAGGCACCTGGTCTTCGACAAGGAAGTCTTCAAGCAGAGCCTCAGGATCGGTCTGCCTACGGGTCTGCAACAGACCATGGTCT
>MIBM01000014.1:4236-7531 GCA_001830645.1 Spirochaetes bacterium RIFOXYC1_FULL_54_7 | reverse complement strand
ATGAAATCGTAGCAACGGGGGTAAATGAATTGCCATCCTGGGTCTGCGACGAGAACGGGGCCAGGCATAAATTCTACGTAAAAGTGATGACGAGCATGCCGGCTGCCAGCTTCAGGGCAAGTTTTGGGTTCTGATGGGGTTTCCATCTGTCTTGTCGGTTGCCAATAACAGAATTTGATAAAGGTATCTGAAGTCTGGCAAGGGCATTCGGGGTCTATTCTCCTGTTCCTGGTCCGACATTCTCCTGGTACACTTTGGGGAAGCGCACACTGGCAAGGGTTCCGCAATGATTCCGGTTTGACCAGCTGGCAGTGCCTCCCAGCTGTTCCGTAAGTGAACGCACAAGGGAGACGCCAAGGCTGCTGGAAGTCAGGGGATCAAAGTCTTGCTGAAAGCCCGGACCATCATCCTCTACCGAGAGGACCAGGAAGGCTGGCTCCTCCATCAGGCTGACAATCAGTTTTGCGCCGGAGCGGTCACCGACGCCATATTTGAAGGCATTGGTGATGAGCTCGTTCAGAATAAGGCTGCAGGGCAGGGCCTGGTCAAGGGATAGTCTGGTGGTAGCGATGCGCCGCTCGATGGATGTGCCATGCCTGCCATAGGATGATGACAAATAATCCAGAAGATGCCCGGTGTAGTCGCCTGGATCCACTTCATCCAGCCATGACTGACCGTATACAGGGTCTCGTGCACCAGCCCCTCGGTGGTGGATCTCCCTTAACAGTTGTTCCCGTTCGGATACGGTTCTGCGGAGTTCTCCCTCCCTGTGCGATACTGCCTTGGCCATGGCTGTAATGCTTCTTGACATGCCATTGAATTCTACAAAGGGTGAATCAACTTGAAGTTTGTATCGGCCTGCCGCCACCGCTTCGGTCTTCTGGACATACTCCGCAAAGATTGTACGTGACACCTTCCTTAAGCTGAAGGCAATAGCCACTGCGGCGCCATGCACAGGGGGGCCAGAATCCATACCACGCCAACAACTCCTGGGACCGCAGAAAGGGCCTGGTCTGCGTCGCGGTAGTACACCACCCGCCAGGGTGTTGCGGGAATTGCCTGGGCGTAGGCGAACCAGTGGTGCCTCCCTTCGTGGATTTCGGCCGTGGTCAGCGGCCCACTGGGAAGCCTGGTCTCGAAACGCTGTTCCTGCACAAAGTCAAGGTTTGTATGCGCGATGAAACGTCCGGTCTGATTGACGATGGCAATTCGGTCGCTTGGACCTATGCGGAGCGGTGGCAGATATTCGGAGAGGCTATCCAGGTTCAGTTCAAAGACGACCATCCAGCCTTTGGCCGTCAGGCGGCCCATGAAGACTGTTACAGAGCCACTGAAGGGTGACAAGGTGGCCGACGAGTATCAGGTTTCTCCACCCTCACCGGGTGGGGCATCGAAGAAGATCAGCCCTGAATAATCGGTGCCTACGTTCCCGGTGAATTGCGAGGTGGCCGCTAGAAGGACCGGTACCAGTGATACGGCCAGGAGTATGGCCATGTAATGCCACGCAGACCTTCTGGAGCCTTTGGTTTTTCTACGCATTCTATGGCAGGCGGACGAAGACGCCGTTCCTTACTTCATACAGGTAGTAGGGTCTGTCGGTATCCCCATACTTGTTGATTACAATTTCGTTATGCAGGCCATGATAGCTGCGGGTGGACAACAAGGCCTTCTTGATCGCAGGACCATCCGTCTTGCGTGCCTTGCGTATGGCCGCCGCAAGGATACTCATGGCCTCATAGCCATACAAGGCGCCGAATTCTGGTTCTTCCCCATAGCGGGTGGTGTAGGAACTGTTCATTATGTTCAGGACAACAGAGGCGGTTCTGTAGCCACGCCTGAGCGCTTCCTGGGCAAGAGTTCGGCCTTGTGCATCATTGGGGCCGATGGTGCGGAAGAAGTAGTCATCCTTGCCCGAATAATCGGTACTCGGGATAGTGGGACTGATCAGCGGAATCCAGTGTTCGGTAAGGTAGTCTACAGACTTGATGGCCGGGGCGATGGCCATGTGCCCTACCAGGGCAATGGCGACTTGCTCCACCAGTTTTGTGGCAGCCTGCAAACCCGAATCAGGATTATCGTGGTCATTTTCTATCAGCAACTGAAGTGGCCTGCCGCGGATGCCACCGGCAGCGTTGATCCAGGAGAGAGCCAACTCTATGCCGTTCCTGCTGTGAACGCTGATAGTGGATGCCAGTCCGGTAAGACCCAGCGGTACCCCCACGAGTATAGGCCGGGCTGAGCAGGCAACCAGGCCAGCGGCTGCCAAGCATGCAGTGGCCATAACCAGGATGACGGATACAGCCGACCAGTGGAACTGGTGAAACGTTGGCTTTACCCGCGTGCTGGCTGGTTCGGGATGTGTCGTCATAGTCCGAGTTTATGCTGAGTATACAGAGCAGGCAATATTTAAGACCATTGATATCCATCTGACGGAATAATCTTGACAAAACAACTCAACATAGAGTAGTTTTATATTGATAGTGATTATCATTATCAATACTGGAGGTTTTTATGTCATCATTCATTCCCGGCATGGTGGTCGGGTTCAGGGAAGGCCTTGAGGCCTTCCTGGTGGTGGCCGTGGCCTTGCGCTTTCTGGACAAGACTGGAAGGAGCGCGATGAAGCGGTCAGTCTGGGGCGGGGCGGCTGCCGGAGTAGTGCTATCCGTGGTGGTGGGCCTTGTACTCTTTGCGGCTGCGTCCTTCCTTGGTGGTACCGGCAGGGTTGCCAAGATCTGGGAGAGTGGGGCAAGCCTGGTTGCTGTGGTAATGGTTTCCACCTTCATAGTGTGGATGATCAAGCACGGCACGGAATTGAAAGGCGCTGTGGAGCGGAGTGTTGGAAGCGCCAGCCTGGGACTTGGAATAGGTGCGGTTGTGGCTGCCATGGTCCTGCGTGAGGGCGTGGAGATTGCCCTATTCAGCTATGCCGGGATGTATTCCGTACTGTCTCTTGGCTTGGGCATACTCCTGGCCCTCCTTCTGGTCATCCTTGTTTCCATGTCCCTTATAAAGATGGATCTGGCCACCATTTTCAATGTTACTCTGGCCTACCTGATACTCCAGGCAGGTTTCCTCCTGGGTTACAGTATCCATGAAGGCCTGTCGGCCCTGAAGGACGCCGGGATACTTGCCGCGGGCTATCCGGCCTTCATCAAGGCATTCGATCTATCCGCAACCGTGCTTGACCATAAGACCGGCCCTGTAGGCGTACCCCTGTATGCCCTGGTCGGTTGGTACTCCAAGCCTGAATGGGTACAGTTCATTGTCCAGTATCTGTACAGTGCTGGCATGT
>MIBM01000014.1:3612-4214 GCA_001830645.1 Spirochaetes bacterium RIFOXYC1_FULL_54_7 | reverse complement strand
AGGATCTGGGGCTTGCCACAGTCACTACAGTGGGAGGGCGTCCCCCCCCGTTTCCTCCGGACAAGCACAGCAGAACAAAATTTCCGGAACATGCCACAGAATCCGCCATGTGCTTACACTGGAGAACGGGTTTTTTGCCTGTAGCCTTGACAGGTGCGGCCAGAATAATTATTGTTGTCTCATAGTATCAATACACTTTACGATACACTTTCCCCATGCTACTGCTTTGGAGGTAATGAATGAGAGTGCGTTTGAATACAGGATTCGCCGAGATGTTCAAAAATGGCGTCATTATGGATGTAACCAATCCGGAACAGGCTGCCATAGCCGAGGCGTCCGGGGCCTGCGCTGTTATGGCCCTGGACCGGGTGCCTTCGGACATACGAGCCGCTGGTGGGGTGGCACGCATGAGCGATCCGGGCATGATCCGGGCCATCATGGAGGCCGTCAGCATCCCTGTAATGGCCAAGTCCCGGATAGGGCACCTTGCGGAGGCCAGGATACTGGAAGCCATCGGGGTTGATTTCATAGACGAGTCCGAGGTGCTGACCCCGGCGGACGACGAGGCCCATGTGGACAAGCGGACTTTTTCGGTACCCTTT
>MIBM01000014.1:3300-3567 GCA_001830645.1 Spirochaetes bacterium RIFOXYC1_FULL_54_7 | reverse complement strand
AGTGAACCGGCAGATTCTGGAGCTGGCCGGCATGGATGACGCCGCACTGGCCCGCCGGGCCGCGGAGTACCGCGTGCCCCTGACACTGCTCCGGGAGGTACGCGAGAAGGGGCGGCTGCCTGTGGTGACCTTCGTGGCTGGCGGCATAGCAACGCCCGCCGACGCTGCCCTGATGATGATGCTGGGTTCCGAGGGTGTGTTCGTAGGTTCTGGGATATTCAAGTCTCAGGATCCGGCAAGGACGGCCAAGGCTATCGTGGAGGCCGT
>MIBM01000014.1:1460-3249 GCA_001830645.1 Spirochaetes bacterium RIFOXYC1_FULL_54_7 | reverse complement strand
TGAACCAATGCGCGGCCTGGAGATCAAGACCCTGGAGACGGCCATGGCGGCCCGAGGCGTATGAAGATCGGCATCCTGGCCCTGCAGGGCGCGGTCCAGGAACATGAACGTGCCCTTGACCGGCTCGGAGCTTCTCATGTGCAGGTGCGCCTGCCCAAGGATCTGGCTGGGCTGGCTGGCTTGATCCTGCCTGGTGGCGAGAGCACCGCGATGGCCAGATACCTCGAAGAGTATAGTCTTGGAGATGAAATACAGGCCCGGGCCGCCAGGGGCATGGCATTCTTCGGTATCTGCGCCGGGGCCATCCTCCTGTGCACCGAAGTCGATGGTCGCTCCGGTGCCCTGGGACTGCTGCCTGCCTCCGCGCGGCGCAATGCCTACGGACGCCAGCTGGCCAGCTTCGAGGAAAACATTGACACCAGGCTGGGGCCATTCCACGGCATCTTCATACGCGCGCCACGGCTGGAGCCGCGGGCTGGCACCGAGGTGCTGGCCTACCGTATTCCACCCCATGAAGGCGACGCCGTGCTCCTGCGTTCGGGCAAGGTTCTGGGTGCCAGCTTCCACCCTGAATTGACAGACGATGACCGGCTTCATCGTTTTTTCCTGGAACTGGCGGCATCCTAAGCCTGAGGGCCCGCCTGAGGGCTGGACCAGGTTGGACAGGGCAGGATTGGATGGACTCAGATCCTGCGCACTTCCACTGAACTCAGGTAGCGGATGCGCCGAGGGCCAGGCCGCTCGTCCCGGGTGGAGACCAGGCAGAGCCGGCCCTCATCCATACCCAGCGGTGCGCCATCCTTGGTCAGGGCGACTATCACCCCTTCTCCGGCTGGGCTGTTGAAGAGTTCGTGCCAGGAGAAGAGGGCCTTGTACCCATCCTTGCCAGTGGCAACCACGTAGGTCAGGTTGGGGCCCTCGTGTTCGTCCAGCCATATCCGGGCTTCGTCCAGCAGGTCACGCAGGAGCACACCGGAAATGGTTCGTGGAACATCCTTCACTTTTCCGCTGCCGCACAATTTTACATACCCTTCCACTGTCACCTGTGGGCGGGTAAGTAGTTCGACATAGCTGAAGGTCCGGGGGGTGGCAACCTCGCCATGAACCGCAATGCTATTGCTGACATATTCCTGTCCGTACACTTTTTCTCGTACTCCGGCGGCATATCCCTCATCTTGTATCCCTCTGTATGCCCGCTATGATGCTTGCGTCAATCCACTCAAGGGCGGACCGGAGCTGGGCTATGGTAAAATCATCGGCCAGTCTGTAGATATCGAAGCCCTTGGCAGGAGAATTCTGCTTGCCAGGTCGATCCTGCCTGCCCTGCATTCGCAGCAGGCTCTCCAGGGCGGAGTCGGCAGGGGCTGGGGTTTGCCAACCAGGATTCGAAGAGGGACTTCCCTTCGGCCGTCGGTGTCAGGACGCACCGGGAGACCGCTGGGTCTTGTTATGGATCTGAAATCTTGAGCAAGCCCTTATCCTCAAGTCGTTTCAGGGTTGCGTACATCTGGCTTTCGCTGATATGCCACAAACCTGCGAGCGAGTTGTTGAAACGCCTGTGCAGCTCATAGCCATGGGATTCCTTTTAGATCAGGAGTCCAAGCAGTATTAGCTAGGGCCGGAAGCCGGCAGAGTTGTGGGCAGGCGTTGTCCCTGTCCCAGGATCCATCAGTCTACAGCAGGTGCACACGAAGGCCCTGTCAAGGGAATCCCTGGTCCGGTGCTTGACCGTGCAGCCTTTCCGGTCGCATAGTCCCTATAAATACTCACTCAATGAGTATTTATGGAA
>MIBM01000014.1:0-1150 GCA_001830645.1 Spirochaetes bacterium RIFOXYC1_FULL_54_7 | reverse complement strand
CCTCCTTGTCTTGGTAGTTCGTATAGCTATAGGTGATCCTGATTCTGTACCTGCGGGCAGTTATGCCATGAAAGCGCTCACGAAGCTCGGAGTGCCAGGTCTTGATGGCGAGGGATTGATTCTGAGTGGCAATGTCAGGCAGGTACTGTCCTTCGTGGAATCCGGTTCAGCGCCTCTAGGCATAGTCCTTGCGTCCGATGCGGTTGCCGCGTCTGGCTCCGGCCGGGCCAGACTTCTGTATATCTTCCCGGTGTCTACATTCGCTGCACCGATAGTATACTCTGCCGCCGTTGTAGCCAGTTCCAGGCGGCAGACTGAGGGAACGAAACTGATCGATTTTTTCAGCAGTGGAAGCGCGAAGCGTACCTGTACCACCGCTGGCTTTGTAATTCCATGACACTCAAGGCTCTGGTTCATGTTCTGATATTCCTTAGGGTTGCGACGGCGGCCACCCTTTTCACGCTGGTGATTGGCCTGGACCTCACATGGCTGCTTATAAACCGCCTGATCAAGTTTGACGCCGCTTGGGAGACTCTCATCATGTTGCCTATGGTTTCCCTGCCGCTGATGTACCAGAACTGTAAGGCGGCGCTGGCAGGTGTGGACCCAGCCTATCTGAAGGCGGCGCGTACTCTGGGGATGGGTGAAAGCCAGATATTCCGGCGAATAACCGTGCCTCTGGCGGCACCGGGTATGCCTCCTGGTTACCATCATTCTGTCCTTCGTAGTCATTGTTATTGTAGGTCATGCGCAGCTGCGTTCAAAAGCCTTCAACGATAGAGGCCGGCCATGATCGAGCCGAGCAATGAAAAACAGCTGGCGTTTTTTACGCTTGCGGCAAAAATTTCTGTAGATACTCGCGTAGCTCATAGCCGCTCGCAGAGACTCGCGGGCCCTGGCCGCCATGGACGCCGCCAGGGAGGCCAGACGAGCCTGAACCGGGAACCTCGACCATGCGTGAGGGGGCTGCCTGCCGGGTATCTGATGTTGAGGTTCAGCTGATCTGGACCTGGTCCAGCTCGGCGTCCTTGCTATTGTAAACAGCCATGTCGATCTCTCCGAGTACCCTGCCCGAGACGGCAACTGCGACAAAGGAACCGGAAACGTTGAGGGCTGTACGGCCCATATCAATCAGGGGCCCCTCAGAGAG
>MIBM01000013.1:3414-5334 GCA_001830645.1 Spirochaetes bacterium RIFOXYC1_FULL_54_7 | reverse complement strand
ATCCTGACACCGGCAATGAGTTCATCGTTCCTGTTCACAGCAATTCCATGTGCATCATTCGACAGGAATCTCGCCGTAGATCTTGTCCACATCTATGCCATGGCCACGTCGCCAGGCCCTCATACCAGCGTACAGAAGGGCCGCACCAGCATACAGGACTGCCGTAAAGACCAGGGCTGTGACATTGCGGTAACTGATGCCATACAACTCAAGAGGATCGATGAACCACTGGTAGAACAGGAACAACAGGTACAGGCAGAAGGCCAGGCCGAAGGCAGATACCAGCGGAATCTTGCCTATCCTGAAATTGACCAGTGGAGAAGCCTTGTACAGGTCTTTCTTGACGAAGGGCAGCAGTACGGCGCTCAGGCTGGTTCCGAAGAAGGTCACCGCGATCACCAGAGTTGACACCAGGGTAAGGGAACTGAAGCCGAATACATCCCAGATGTACAGAGCCGAAACCAGCACTCCCGGGATGACCATCACCAGCAGGGCGTTGACAGGTGTCCTGGTGACAGGGGAAACCCTGGCTATGGATTCCGGCAGCAGTCGGTCAAAGCTGGCAGAGAACAGTATGCGGGTGCTGGACAGGTAGATGGTTCCAGCCCAGCCGAAGAACCAGGCACTCATGGCCAACAACACCAGAACCTGTACAAAGACACTCTCGATACCAAAGAGTGCAAAAAGAACCGGATACGGCCAGACTGGCAATATCATCGCCGAAGAAGCCGGATCCCAACGATGCTGCCAGAAGACGGCATTGGCTTTCATGAAGAAATCGAAGTCCATATAGCGGTCAAGCACCAGGAGGAAGAGGATGGCCAGGACAGTGGTTACCACCAGGGCAGCTGCCATGCCGTAGAAATTCTTGCGCAGATCCTGGGAGCCACGGATTTCACCATAGAGGGTTGCTCCCCAGTTCGGCCAGAGATTGAAGAAGGCAAGGTAGGGCAGCAGCAACATGATGGCCTGGAACCCGCCACCAAAAAGGGGCGTGGTGGGCCCGAGTTCAGTGCCGGCAAGTTCTACTGCCTGGTAGGCGTTCTGCACACCGAAGAGCTGAAGCATGCCCTGGTCGAACAGATGGGGGAAGCGGGCCGGGTTGCCGGTTACGAACAAGGCTATGACCACCAGCAGGCCAGCGTTTCCTATCCAGAAACAGACCTTCTGAACCCTGGCGTAGGTCTTCATGCCCTTGGCTATGACAATTACAACCCATACACAGGTAAGCAGGACCACGACGAACCAGGCCAGAGGTGAAACGGCTACAGCCAGGGCAAAATCCCTGAAGCCCAGCACCGCACCAAGGGGTACTATGACGATGTGTCTGAGCATGTCCGCATATAGGGGGGTCCACAGCCACAAGATGAAACACCAGCCGGTTATGGACAGGACATAGCCCAGGCCGCCACCCAGGATGCGACTCTGCCACACGTAATCGCCACCGGCCCGGGGCATGGCGGCAATCAGACTGGCATAAACCACCGTCTCGGGAATGACAAACAGGGCGCCGAGCAATAGGGCTGGAATCAGGCCACCCTGGAAATACCAGGCCTGGCTCATGATGTACAGGCCGAGGGTCACCAGATTGATGGAGAAAAACGCGTAGATGAACGCATCTGTGACCGACCATGAACGGACAAGTCCGGTGGCCTTGCGCAGGAATACATCCGGTTCAGAAGCCATATTCACCTCCAGTTGTGATAGATCATCCCGTTGTCAGGACGTAGTGCTTGAGCCCCTTGCGGGCATCCAGTTCCAGCAGGACTCCCTGGAGGACACCCTGCTCGTACAGACTGCCGGTATTGACTGCCAGGGTCTTGCCGATCCGGGCAACGCCCTTGGATTCATGTATATGGCCGTGCAAGGATACCAGTGGCTTGTAGCGCTTGACCGCATCCCGGACTGCGACACTGCCTA
>MIBM01000013.1:1832-3408 GCA_001830645.1 Spirochaetes bacterium RIFOXYC1_FULL_54_7 | reverse complement strand
TCGTGGATTGGCCTGCGTTTTTTATTGAAAGGTCAGCACCCAGCTCGGGAGCCTCGTCCAGTCCCGTCCCGTAAGGTGGACAATGCAGGTTGAAAACAAAATGTGAAAAGTCTGAAACCCCTTCAAGCATACGATCTATCCTGGCTCCCAGGGCTGCTTCCGGCTCTTCCCGGTAAGTATCCCAGGGAGTCGGCGTGGTCCAGCCCGTTGATGCCAGCTTGAACCCGCCTATATCCACGCATTTACCCTCGCCATCGGTGATCAGTGACGAGGCGGCCAGCAAATCATCCACCTCGGGCGGATCGTCATTGCCTGGGCACACGAAACAAGGGATACCCGCCGGCAGACGGTCAGCCGCCATATCCAGCCAGGACGACAGGGTATCCAGTACCGCCTTCCTGAACCGGCCATCCAGGGCCACTGGATCAGCGGCATAGCTGTCCCGCTCGTCCCTGTCCATACGCACAGGGTAATAACCCCTGCTGCGAACCTGCTTCTCGAAATCCTGCATTGCAGCCTCGGACTCCAGTTCATAGCTGGAACCAAGCAGGGCTGCCCTGACAGTCTTGCCGTCGTTGACGAGGGGAACTATGGCCTTGCCAGTCATGTCGCCGCCAAGTACAAGGACATCGGCCTTGTAGTATGACGCGGCCCCCAGGAACTTCTTCCAGCATATGTCCGAGCCGTGGATGTCACTGGTAAAATATAGTCTTGGCATCAGTTATCCGCAAGCTTTCCGGACACTTGTCCGGACATCTGGCCGGGAATCTGGCCGGGAATCTGGAACAGACCCATTCCCAGGCAATCCTTTACCCGCTTGATGGTCCTGGCGAACTGCAAACCAAGCTGGTAGAAGGCAAGCAACTGCAAAAGCACCACGGGAAGGACAAACAGCCAGTATGGCATCCCCGGAAACACCATTTTCATGAGTGCTGTGACAAGAACCAGTGACGAACCGGCAACCAGGTCGGGATACCAGAGCGGATATGCCAGCCCGACCAGCCTGGTGCGCAGCAGATCGCCGATATGTCTGGATCCAATAAAGCCGATGGCGGCCAGGCCAATGAACAGCGATATCCTGGGATACGGCCCACTGGAAGCAACGAGTATCCAGACGGCTATGGGACTCATGCTGAAAAACTCGGTCGCAAGTTCCCTGAGTCCATCGAAGTGCAGGCGGATGATGGTTGTGGCAAAAGACAGGATGTAGGCCGATGCCACAAAGGCCACCAGCACGAAGATCGGTGGAAATCCGAGGACAGCATGCGGCATGGCCCAGAAATCATAGCCTCCAACGGCCATGGACAGCAGAAGCATCCAGTAGATGACAATGGCTTCCTCGGTGGAGAAATGCCAGAAGAACAGCCGGTTGGTCTTGTCAACCTCCCGGAGAATAATCCAGTCCACCATCATGCTGGCGATTATCAGGAAGATTCCGACCCAGACAGGAATGCCGGGAAAAGCGGCGACTACACCCAGGGGAAAGAAAAAGACATTCATGGAATCAAACCAGTGATCCACAAACTCACCCAGGGGCCCCGCGCTTCCTATACGTCTGGCCTGCATACCGTCAAGA
>MIBM01000013.1:0-1825 GCA_001830645.1 Spirochaetes bacterium RIFOXYC1_FULL_54_7 | reverse complement strand
CAGGCTCACCGCCATCCATGAGCCAAGGTTGCCCAGCATGCTCAGCAGGTTGGCCGACATCCTGGCCGGCACAAACCTGAGGGCAAGAGCCCACCAGTGACGTAGCAGCTTGTCTACTACAGAATGGTTATCGCAGACGTAGTTGTAAGAATATATGCGATCAGGATCAGCGTAACGTTCCATATACCCCCGAAACAGACCCAGATGATGTAAGAAGTGCAATATAGCATACCTGCCCGGAGATACTGAACAGGTCAGTAGCCAAATTCCAGCTGGCTTCAGAGCTTCTCCGCCTCCGCATAGAGTCGTTCTACTTCCCTGGCCGGTATCCAGGCCTTGATAGCCAGGGCAATTATGATGATGCCGACGATGTCTATCGCCAACCGCGAAAGGGCAAAACGGGGACCAAGAGATGAAATTTCAAACATGAGCATGGGTATCTTGGTAGTGGACCAGGCACCTATGAAGATGAGTATGTTCATCAGGCTGGCACCCTTCTTCATCAGGACAGCCGCAAGGGGAAAGGCACCGTACAGCGGACCTGCGGCAAAGGAACCCAGCAGGAAGGCCAGGACAGGCCCCTTGCACCCTGAACCAGGCCCCATGTATTTGATCATCTGGTCCCGGGGTACCCACACATCCATCAGGCCCAGCAGCACGAAGATAGGTGGAATGACAAGGAGCATGGTACTCGCCTGAAAGACAATCCCTCCCAGGGCTTTGTCACGCCACTGCGGAAGAACTGCCACGAACACCACAAATGCTACGGCTGTCAGTATGACACCGGTATACCGTTTCAGTATAGCTTTCATAGACCCACCACCCAGCCTACAAACAACGCCGCGGCAAGGGAAAAGACAAAGGCCAGGCCGTTGCGCATCAGAGCTGCCCGCTTGCCAAAATACTTCATCTCCATAGGCAGGGTCACCACCCCGACCATCATCAGGCTTGATACAAAGGCAGCTATCTGGGTTGCACCCGCACCTTCCTTCATCAGGGCGGCAGCCACGGGAAAGGCTACGAAGCCGGGGATCAGGGTTACCGCACCGATCAGTGACGCGGCAAGCACGCCGAAGGTACCGGACCCATCACCTATGAAGCGGGATATTGTCTTGTTGTCAAGCACGGCCAGACTGGCAGAAACCAGCAGGAGCACCACGATGAACTGCGGCATGATGCCTTCAAAGGCCTTGAAGGCTTTCTTTGCGGCCATCAGGGTCTTTTTTCTGCTTTTAACCATCGAGACCGACAGCGCGGCAATGGCCAGGATATACAATATCAGAGTGTCCATGTAAACCTCTTGAGCATGATGATAAGTCAATTACAATAACGTATTGCCAGCAGGCAAGACAAGTCCAAGGTATTACTCATACCCGGGGATTACTCGTGCCCGGGGATTACTTGAAATCCAGAGACACAGCCCCATCCCATTCGGAAGGTGGCTGCTGGAGGAATTTCTCGCACCGGGAAATGAAGACATCCACCAGAGTATCCTCTATGCCGTCGGCCCGGATGGACTTGAAGTAGTCAAGGGCTGTTTCCCAGTTGCCCTGCTTGTACAGCTTGAGGCCCTTGTCATATTGTTCCCTGGCGTCCGGCGGCAGGGCCTTCTCCACATTTTCTATTGAGAAGAGGCTGGTGGCAGTCAGCTTGCCCTTCACCTTTACCCTGTCCACTTCACGCAGGTCAAAGCTGTCTTTTATTTCTGCGGCCACATCCTCGGACACCAGTATTCGCTTGCCGTAATGCTTGGTAAGCCCTTCCAGTCTGGATGCGATGTTCACCGTATCACCGATGGCGGTATAGTCGAACTTGTCCCGGGAAC
>MIBM01000012.1:2622-3538 GCA_001830645.1 Spirochaetes bacterium RIFOXYC1_FULL_54_7 | reverse complement strand
TCACAGCCACCTCGATTGCCGCAGACAGGGCTTCCAGGGCTTTCAGGTCGGCCACCAGGGTCGGTAGAAAACCGGTGACCCCCCGGGCACGCAGGAAGACCCGTAACCGGTGCAGCTGACCGGCTCCGGCCACGGGGTCCGACCCCAGTCGCAAGTCGGAGCCGGGCTCTGCCCCCAGGTCGTCGAAGCCGATTCCGCCCGCCCCATGGATATGGAATTCGAAGAGCCCGGGAGTCACCAAGGCTCCGGAGGCGTCCAGGCGGGGCAAATCGGCCGGCTCGGCACCGGCGGTCACCAGCTCCGTGATCAGCCCGTTCCGGACAACGAGGGACAATTCTGTGGCAATCCGGTCAGGCAGGGCAAGTCTGCCTCCGGCCAGGGTAAAATCATCCATTCCCATGAGGTGATCCTCTATCCGAAGGTCTGGTAGTGTCAACTGTGTGGAACTCTGACTAAACGGCAACCTTGCCATCTAGTCCCCCGGCTCAGTCCCCAGCCGGCAGCCGCACCAATCCCAAGCCCTGCCTGATGGCTCCAAGATGCCAGGCTCCGTGGGCCAGCTGGCCGAAGATGCCTGTCATGGCCATCTCGTCCTTCCACGGCAGACCAGCCTGGATGGCAGCACAGAGGGACTCATACTCTGTGCGCAATTCGGCAAGCAGTGATTCCCAGCCCGCCTCGTCAACCTTCACATGCTTCCAGCTGTCACGCCAGACAGCGGTAGCGTGGACTTCTTCACTCCGGAGCGCCCGGTTGGCCAGATTCAGCGAGAACAGCATGTGCCCGGCGTGTGCCGCAGCACTTGCCGCGTCTGTCGGCCCGAGTGGACGCGAGGCTTCCGCGGCATCCAGTTTTTCAAGGGTACCCAGCAGCCCGCTGGCAGCTTCGTTGTCAGCGAACCAGGTTGATCCAGGAT
>MIBM01000012.1:0-2539 GCA_001830645.1 Spirochaetes bacterium RIFOXYC1_FULL_54_7 | reverse complement strand
CTAAAATAGATCCGGATATAGCTTGATTGGCAAGAATATACAGTATTCCTGCAGTAACCCTATCATATCCCGGAGAAATCATCAGGGCTCGCCGCGGGATAGGCAAGCGCTTGAACCCCGCCCCGGCAAGTGCCTCAAACAGGTGTCCGATTCGTGCAAAGCTGACCAGGACTTCGGCCTAGTCCTCTTTGCCCCAGGCTTTCCGTCGCATTGCCTCCACCACCACCAGGAGCAGGGCCAGGCCAAGCACGATAAGGAAGGCCGCAGAGGCAAAGCCTGCCCGGTAGGCAAGGACCGGTCCCGCTCCGGCACCAATCAAGCCGTCGATGATAGGCCCGGAGATGAAGGTAGCGGATACGCCCCAGCTCAGGAAGAAGGTAGCGTTGTACACCGCAAACCACCGCCCACGCTTTTCCGGCGGGATCAGGGTGGACGCGAAGGTATACGATGCGGCAACCACACTGGCATCCGAAACACCTTTGAAGACCGCAGCAACAAAGACCAGCCCCATCCCGGGGGCAATAATATACAGCACCAGTGAGACAAGGCCCGAGCAGGTCCCGGCAAGGAGCAGACGCTGTATGCCGATCCTTCGGCCAAGGGTACCTACCATGAGACCGACCACTATCAGTGCCAGGGACTCGATAGTGCTGACCAGACTGATTGCCCTGGCAGACGCTGCAAAGCCCTCTGCCAGATCCAGGAACTGCGCCCTGAAGGCTCCCAGGGAGTTGACTCCGGAATTGATGAGCAGCATGGCACCCAGGAACAGTGAGAATACCCACAGGTTTCCCGGGCTGTTTCCGAAGGCTATGGAGACTTCAGGAGCCCTGGAATATCCGGAGTTTGCAGAGGCTCCTGAAGAACCCGCTTCACAGTCCAGTTCGCTCTGGCGGTCAGGATGTTTCCGGCTGGAAACCCGGAGTCCCTTTTCGGGACCATCCCGCCAGTTTATACCACCCTCGGGCATGAACAGGAGAGGGACGACAGATACCAGCATCACCGCAGCGGAAACGAAGAAGATGCCACCTTCCCGGAAACCCCAGCCGGGATCAGCCCGGCGGAACCCGTCGTAAAGCAGTCCGCCGATCAAGGCGCCTATGATGCGCCCTCCCCCACCAATGCTGGCCAGCTTGCCCTGGATGGAGTTCCTGGACTCCGCATCGTAGACATCCGCTATGTAGGCGCTCCAGCCGATGTTGGACATGGACCAGAAGATTTCTATTATCGCGAGGCCAGTGATTATCACCCAGCCTGCGGAACGCCCGTCCGGCGCGATGGAATGGAAATACCACATGAGCACATGGCCGATACCGGCCACCAGTTCTCCGACGATTATCAGGCTTCGCCTGAGCTGGAAACGGTCTACAATCCGTCCCCAGACAAAGGTCTGGAACATCACATTGAGAATCATGGGGATGGTTTCAAACAGCGTTGTTTCTGTGACAGTCAACCCCAGGCCAGTTCTCAGATATACCGCCAGGAAGGTATAGAAAATTCCCCGCCGGAACATGGCCAAGGCCTGGAAGGAAGAAAGCCCGAAGAAAATGCGGAAGAGGGGATTCTTCATGAGTGGTTTGGATCCTTGATCTATCCGTTGCAAAGACAAAAGGCAGACTGCTTCTTGCCCTCTGCCCGGCTTTCAGGCCTTGCGGATATCATATCTGGCCAACCCGGCCAGGAAGTTGCGCAGGAACTGGTCCATGCAGGGTTTGTAGTTCTTGTGGTCCTTCTTGCGGAAGAGGGCACTTAGCTCATGGGACGACAGATCCACCCCGGCGAGCTTCATGATGGCCATCAGATCCTCTTCCTTGAGCTCAAGGGCTATGCGCAGTTTCTTGAGTATCATGTTGTTGTCCAGGGTAGACGATGACCGGGTACCGATGGAAGGTGACAAGGTTGTGGCGGTTGCCTTGCCGGTGCCGGCGGGAAGCTGCTGAGGAATGCCACCGTGGGCATCTTCCTTCTTGCCGCGGTACTTGACGATCATGCCGTCGAGAAGAGCCTCGAGCACGGCGTCCGGGCACAGAGTGTAGCCGGGCTCTTCTTCCTTTTTAAAGTAGGTAACCAGCATGTCCCTGTCCAGCGGCTTGTCTGCCAACTGAAGCATTTCCAGCATGGCAGGGTCGCTCAGCTTGAGGGCAAAGCACAGTCGTCTCAGTACGTCATTGGTGGTCATGAGTGGCTCCTGCTTAAGTATTAGCAGATTCCGGTCATTAGCGACAGGGCCTGCATTGACAGGTGTCAGCCCGGTGTGCATGGTTTGAGGCAAGCAGGACAAGGAGCCAGAGCATGGAAAAGGATGAACTGAGGACACGGATAAGACTGGTCATGGCAAACCAACTCTATGGCATACTTTCGACCCAGGGTGAAGAAGGTCTGCCCCATGCTTCGATCATGGCCTTTGCCAGCACCGATGATCTGCGGAGCATAGTCTTTGCGACCCCAAAAGATACCCGCAAGCACCGGAACATGCTGGCCCGGACCGGGGTGGCATTCTTTGTCGACGACCGCCGGGAGAACAGTGAAGAGCTTATGC
>MIBM01000011.1:1620-5128 GCA_001830645.1 Spirochaetes bacterium RIFOXYC1_FULL_54_7 | reverse complement strand
TGGCGACCAATCATGTTGCTCACCGGAACAGATGGCACTCGACGTGCAACCGGCAACCGCTGTCCTCAAAGCTGGCATCAGGGTACTGGCAAAATGGTCAGACGGGAAGTACTACCCTGGTAAAATCTCAGGTACCAAGGGATCATTGTTCAATATCGCGTATGATGATGGCGACACTGCCAGTGTGGGCGCCAGTGACATCAGGATTATTACCGCAACTCCGGTGGCATCCGGAGTGGTCCCGGCGCAATCTACCGCAAGAGAACCAGTGAGTACGACGGCTACCGTATACAAGGAAATATGGAAGGATGGCTCACCCTGGGCTGAATACGGGATCAATGAGGGCAAAATATGGATCAATGGCTCGCAGATCGGCGAATTTTCAACCTCAGGGAAGGTCTGGATCGATGGTAGCCAGGATGGAGAAATCGAGGCAAATGGCAAGATCTGGTACCAGGGCTCGAGGCGGGGCAGCATAGAGACGAACGGGCGTATATGGTTGAGCGGTTCATCAATAGGCGAGATCCAGGATACTGGAGAAATCTGGCTTGATGGCTCTGAATGGGGAGAGGTTGATGGCGGATGCAAGACCCATGCGGAGAAGCGCATGGCCATGTACGTAATCGCCTTTTTTGCCCCTGAATTCGGGTTCACTGAATAAGCGATTGACCTGAATCCTCCATCTGACCTTGGGAGAGGGTGCGGCAAAGTTCCAACTGTGTTCGAAAGTAACAACTTCTGCCTGGCAAGCAACGCGTTTTTTTTGGTGTGCTGGTAACCCAGTCAGTTCTCGCAGAGACACCGCAGGGGTCCAGTATGGCTATTCGATGCGTCGCACTACGAAGAATTCGTATGCGTAGAAGTCAGAGTACCTCCGGTGCATCTCGGGTTCCTGTGCTAGTTCGTCAAGCACCTCAAGAGCCTCCGCATCGGCAGAATACTTTTTGCGTACGTCCGCAATGCGTCGTTCCATCGGGGTGTAGAAGTCATCCCACTATGCCTCATCCGGCAAGGTGAAATGATCCACCAAGGAGAACCCGGTCCTGGTAATTGCCGCAATGACATCGAGGACCCAGCCCATACTTGGGTAGTCGAGGTCAAAACTTGCTTTGACCGGTGGCGGGGGGTTCTCCTTGCGCCAGACGGCTTCGGTGAAAGCGATATATGCCCGAACGTAATTTTCCGTGATACGCCCGCAGAGCAT
Organism: Spirochaetes bacterium RIFOXYC1_FULL_54_7; assembly: GCA_001830645.1. GTDB lineage: Bacteria > Spirochaetota > Spirochaetia > Treponematales > UBA12059 > MIBM01. The sequence continues at coordinate 3,924 of MIBM01000011.1, read as the reverse complement.
TTTCGATACCGATATTGTACAGCGCTCCCTCGGACCAGATCAGGTTGAAGCTGGCAGGGGGGAACTCCGGGTTTGCCATATCACCGACAACAGGCCGGACACGCTCGGCGACCCCGCGTTTTTTTACCATCTCCTGCAGTTTTCGATGCTTGGCAAATGCCTGTCCATAGCTGTGATGAAGGTATCTTGCAGAAGTTCGGCGAGGTACAGGGTCTGACCGCCGACACCGCAACCGAGATCGAGCACCGCAGGCGTCGACGGTAGATCGCAGCACAGATCAATAGCCTTCATTGCACAGGCGAGGTTTCCGGGATCCTGTCGTGGCAGGCCTTCGAATACTTTAAAAAACATCTCCCAGAAGCGTGTTGATGGTTGGATAAGATCTTTCTCCATGAACAAAGCTCCTTGTATTGGATTCACGGTGTACTGGGGGATCCCCACAATGACACGCCACATGTACAGGCCCTAAGCCTTGCCTGTGCAGGAGTCAAATACGAAAAAATGCTTCATTTCGCAGATCTGCAGGCTCAACAGGCGGAGCTCGACACAGCCAACAACGCTGCCACTGTGCTTGGCCGCCAGGGAAACGCTTTCCGGTTTGCTGTACTTGCCCGGATGGTCTGCCAGTTCTTCATCTATGTTCTGAAAGGACAGGTCGACGCCAAGAAACTACTATGTGGCATTCCTTTTGAACAATTAGAACTGCCTTTTATTCTATGGCAAACCACTGATACGAAGCCTTTGCTTCAATCAATGAAGCAAAGGCTTCAGGCTACCTATTTACCTTTTGGTGGATTGCTTCCTTTGCCGCCAGAAGGAGCAGGTGTCTTGCTTGGTGCACCTACTGGTCCTTTCGCGGGTGGGGTGTTTCCCTTGCTTCCACCAGAAGGAGTGGGTGTCTTGCCAGGTCCAGGTGCAGGTGCTTTGGTCGCCATAGTTACCTCCTAAGATAACAGTACGAATATAACATAAATTAATATTTATTCAAGGACCGGTATCTGGATTTCGGTAATGAACTTCTCAGGTTTGCGTGGCAGGATCATACCAGAGCCTTTCAGGGACAGCTTGCGGGATGTTGTGCAGGCCTTGAACTGTCGTACGTTGCGGGCCTCGAACAGCTGCCGTTAGGAGGAACCAAGGCAGCTCTGCCAGCTCTGTTCCCAGTAGCCCGTCCAGATCGCTTTGCCGGCACCAGTCGCTACCACAATGTGGACTATTTTTTGCTCTGGGCCACAGGTATCGCTTGCCAGACCTTGAGAGAATTGCCCACCTGACAGACAAGGGTAATATCACGGCAATCCCTCGGGTGTCGAGGGATGTGATCAAGGGACAGTTACTGGTCAGAGTAGCTGCCCCCTCTCATTTTTTTCGGTCGATTCACCGTACAGGACTTCTCTTTTGTTCCCAAAAAGAGCCCAATAAGAGTGAGAAATCTGATCTTGTTCTGATCAATCAAAAACGCGGCCCGAAACATCTGGTGTAATGCCGGTATTCCAATGGTGTCCCGCCGGTATTCCAGCCGTTGTGCAACAGCCCAGCACAACGGCTGCACACGAAAACCTACCGATTGTTTCTATGCTTCCTCCTGCATGCAGTAAAAACCTTGCATGGGACCCTGCCCAGGAGTGCAGCTCAACCAGCATGCTGTAACCGTGTCGGTAGAATTGCGCTGGCTCTACCGAGGTGGACCTTTTCAGCCTAGGGCTGCCAGGCAGGATCGAATATACTTATGGGCGCGGGCCATACCGATAGCCGCCTCCGGTAGATCGATGGTCTGCCATCTTCGTTCGTATTCCAGGGACAACCAGCCATCGTACCCCGACGCCGCTAGATCTTTGAGGATGGCTGGCCAGTCCAGAATACCCTCACCGGGAATTCTGGAATGCACAGTCCGAACCGATTCATCAACCCGGGCTACTTCGCTGCAGACCAACGGTCCCGCACCGGTTCGATACACAAGGTCCTTGACATGAACATGGAAGATGCGACCAGCCAGCAACGCCAGCGCCTCTTTGTAGTCTTCGGCTGGAAAGAAAGCAATATTGGCTTGATCGTAGAGGACACCGACGGCTGGATGATCGATAGCCCGCAGGATTTCGGCTGTGCGGGTGGCTGAGGTTGTCATGGTACCAAAATGATTCTCCAGGCAGAGTTTCACATCTCGGTCGGCCGCATAGTCACCACATTCCCGCAACGACTTGACCAGCCGGTCCAGTTTGGCACCATCCGCATCATCCTCGCCGGTCACCAGCTTTCCACCATAGACGCGTATGCATGGGGCAGCCAGCCGCCTGGCCATGTCTA
>MIBM01000011.1:1174-1598 GCA_001830645.1 Spirochaetes bacterium RIFOXYC1_FULL_54_7 | reverse complement strand
CCACGGCCAAGCCGGCATCAACGATCTGCTGCCCCGTAGTGTCGATCTGTGACTCAGAGTCGTGCAGGCCCAAGGCACAACGGTAGCCATCGGTCTGGACGATGATCTCGATCCCGTCCAAACCCATACTTGCGAACAGCTGGATGGCTTCCGGCAATGAGTATTCCGGTGTACCCATAGTATGACCGGCAATCTTCATGGTTTGACGCTCCAATCTTCAGACATGTCAGGCAGCCCAGCTGCACGCAATATCCTGTCCATCAACTCATGAGTCTTGTAAGCATCTTCGGCACTGGTCAGAGGTTTGGCCCGGGCTTTAACTGCATCGATGAAGTGCCGGATACAGGGTCGGAAACCGATAGTGTCGATGAGATTAGCCCAGCCCTTGTTGAGGGGTGTCATACTCTGACCCTCTTCGTGATCC
>MIBM01000011.1:0-1101 GCA_001830645.1 Spirochaetes bacterium RIFOXYC1_FULL_54_7 | reverse complement strand
CAAACCATTGACCGGCGCTACGGCTGGCACCAAGCAGACCCACAGACCCACTGTCGAAGGCTATCTGAGCAGTGCAGAGGCTCTCCCGGAAAGGGTCTTCCCATCTGGCCTGGGCATCCACCTCGACGGCCTCACCAAGTACATAACGCAGCATGTCAACCATGTGGATTGCGTTCTCAAGGGTACCGCGGTACTCCCTGAATTCGCGGTTCTTCTGGGCCAGCATGTACTCCGGTTTCTGGTCACCGAAGGCCGCGATACCGCGCTGGTTGACCGGTGAGAAGCGCCGATTGAAAGCCACCATTACGATACAGCCGGACTTGGCTGATGCCTCAGCCATATCGGCACATTCCGACATGGTAGTGGCCAAGGGCTTCTCGACCAGTACATCCAGTCCGGCGTCCAGCAATGGCCCCAGATACTCGCGGCGAACTGTCTTGGGTGTCAGCAGCACTGCGCAATCCAGATCCTGGGCAAGGAAGGCCGGCAGGTCCCGGACCGCAGTCGTAACCCCGAAGCGTCTGGCCGCAGCCTCGGCGTTTGCGTAATTGGCGCTCAAAACGGCACGGATCTCGACATCGTCCATGGATGCCAGGGATGGGAAGTGCGCCACCTTGGCGATGGCCCCTGTCCCGATGACCCCGACCCGAATCTTCCTGTCACCCATATGCATGATCCTCCTGAAGGTCAACCACCAAGATAGGCTTTCCGGATGTCATTGTTGCCCAGCAGATCGGCTGATGGTCCCTCCATCTTGATCCTGCCGTTCTCAAGGACGTAGGTATAATCGGATATTGACAACGCCTTGTATGCATTCTGTTCTACCAGCAATACGGTAATGCCCATGGTACGGATCCTGGTTATCAGGTCGAAAATCCGGGACACAATCAACGGTGCCAGTCCGAGGGAAGGCTCATCGAGCAGCAGTACCTGCGGGTCGGCCATCAGGCCGCGGGCAATCGCCAGCATCTGTTGCTCGCCACCCGACAAGGTTCCAGCCAACTGATTCTTCCGGGCTTCCAGAATCGGGAAAAGGGACAGCATCTCCGGAATCCGCCTTCGTGACTCGGCGTCCGGAAGTCTGCTGCCACCCATGATAAG
>MIBM01000010.1:17440-17759 GCA_001830645.1 Spirochaetes bacterium RIFOXYC1_FULL_54_7 | reverse complement strand
GACGATCTGCGCCTGGTGCCCGGAGCCTCCGTGGAAGGGCCGCGCATCATAGACCTTGGCCCCATACTCAAGTACGACGCCCTGCCCCTGGCCCCCGCCATAAGCGCAGCCCTGGCCACTGCCGAAGAGCTTACCGAAGGGCCAGTGGAACTCGAATACGCCCTGGATGAAAACCCAGACGGCAGCGGCCCCACCCTGTATCTCCTGCAGCTCAGGAAACTGCACCGCCCGGGAGCAGGCTCAGGCCTGGACTATGACGCCGCCTTCACCAAGGCTGACGGCTCCTGCATCATACGCTCCGGCCAGGCCATGGGCGACG
>MIBM01000010.1:12943-17411 GCA_001830645.1 Spirochaetes bacterium RIFOXYC1_FULL_54_7 | reverse complement strand
CTCCCGCAGTATGGAAGCCGCAGAGGAAGTAGCCACCCTTGACCGCCAGCTGCGGGAAGCAGGCAGGACCTACATCCTCATAGGCCCCGGCCGCTGGGGCAGCCGCGACCCCTGGCTCGGCGTACCCGTGGATTACAGCCAGATAACCAACGCCAGCGTAATCGTGGAAACAGAAATGCCCGGCCTGTCGGTGGACTTCTCTTTCGGCAGCCACTTCATGCGCAACGTCACCGGCCGCGGCATAGGCTACCTGGCCATCCCCGATGGCGGCTCAAGTCTGGTGGACTGGAGCCACATCGCCTCGCTGCCCAGAGTCGCCACCCTCCGCTACGCCACCCATAGCAGCTCCCCGGTTCCTCTGGAAGTGCTCATGGACGGCCTTGGCAGGAGGGCTCTGGTCAGACAAAGCCGGCAGGACCGAGAGGCCTGCCCCCTGGGCTCGTTCCCGGTCTTAGGGTCTGCCCCCTGAGTTCCATCCTGGCCAGGGAGCCCCAAAGGGGATAGCGCGGCAAGCCCCCAGCGCTATCTTTGCTTCTTGCAGCTCCCCCTCGGCCGGGCTTCATCGCGGGTGTACCCGCGGTCCCCGCCTGAAGCAACACAGCAGGCGCGGTCTCGGGGAGCCCGCGCCCAAGCCGGGAACCTGCGGGGCCGGCGATCCCGGCCTGCCCCCAGGCGGGCTGTTATAATTAATGTATAACCTACCTAAGAAAATTCCATCACCCAGTCCTTCGTTCGATCCAGCACTGGAAGACAGGACCTTTCATTTACCAGGGAAAAACGTCTGCTCCGGTTTGTCCGCATGAAGATCCTGTGCTTTCTTCCAGTCAAAATCCAGTGACTTCAGGTCCATGCATAACCAAAGCTCGCCGTCATTGGCCAGTAGTTTCACCTGGTAATATTTTCCTTCATCGGTAAAGGTATTCCACGCAACATCACCGATCTTCCATTGAACAGTACCATTGGAGGTTCTGCCGGGAATGGCCTGTATGCCAGAAATGGCATTTACGTCAAGGAGGGGAGTCTTGGCGGCATCGGCCAACCGAAGGCGCTCCGGTCCTACCCACTCATCCCAGGAACTGGTGTAGCCGTCATAGCTGACATAGTACTGCCCGTCTCTCCGCTCCAGCAGGCAGCCACCATACCAGGTACCTCGCCATTCTATTTCTACTGCATCGCCATCCCGTACTGGGTGGACAAGAATGGTTGCCGCAGCAGGAGTTGATTGCTGTCTGGATGTTGAAAGACCCGACGCGATACGAGCGGCTTCAAGTTTGCTGAAGCTGAGGGTACTGTCATAGTACTGGCCAAGCACCCCGGCATACTCCAGTGGCACCAGTGTCCAGTAGTCACGCTATAAGGCAGCTCGTTGCGGCCAGTCCACACACAGATACCGGCCGGCTTCGACATGCACTATCTGGGCCCTGATGAAAATTCGCTCGTTGGTCCAGTCGGTCAGTATCCAGTCGCCGATAGCCCAGTCTTTTACAAGGGGTATCAGCTGGGAAGGAGGCAGCAGACGGGCAGAGGAAGGCAGGGAACCAATGGCAACCTTGCATTGGGTTCCGCTACGTTCCACAATGCTCCCGACATGATAATCGTGTAGCTTCACCAGCACTGGATCACCAGGCGAATAACTCTGTGCTGGCACTGCTGATACCAGGGGAAAAGCACCGATCGTTACCAGAACCAGTTTTTTATGCCTCATGATGGTCTCCTCAGAAACCGCTACGTGCAAGGCGGAACCCCGTATCCGAAATACTGCCGGCATTGTCAGGGGAATACCAGCCCCGGTTGGTGGTAACCAGTTTAAGGCCGTGGTCATACCAACTGCCTCCGCGCCAGGTTTTAAAACGCCCCTCACTGGGGTTGCGGTCCGGACCAGCCGGATTTTCCAGGCAGGCGGTGTTTTCAAACCCCGGATAGCGATAGAACCAGTTGATGCACCATTCGGAGGCATTCCCGCTCATATCGAAAAGACCAAGGGCATTCGGCCGGAAGGAGGCTACCGGTGCGGTATATACATACCCGTCGTTGTAATCCTGCCGCACTGGGTGCTGGGGATATTTGCGGTGGTAGCTTCGGTCGGCAATGTTGCCATCAACCTGGTCTTCTTCCCCCCAGCCATAGCTTAGCTCTTTGCCCTGTTCCCGGGCGGCGTATTCCCATTCGGCTTCGGTAGGAAGACGATAGCCGGTCCTGGAAAGATCAAAGCATTCCAGTTGGTCATCAAACACCGGCGGCAATCCTTCCCGCATACTGCGGTAATTGCAGTACGCCGCCACCGCATACCAGGAAACCCGGACAACCGGATGCCAGGCATAGTCTGGATCAATTGATATCAAACCATCCTGGTATCGAAGGCGGGGCAGCCATGACAGCAGTTGAGGTGGCATTGGGTTCCACCTCTTCCGTTCCATCTTCCAGTAAGTCCACAGAGGCAACACCCGGCTCTTTTGCCTGATGGTAATTTTTCCTTTAGTACAGGATACAGCATTGTCTTCAGGATTTCATATACACAGCTGACACGGTATTCCATGCAGAAAATAAAGGCTGATTGATCCACGATGGCTGACACTGCCCGGAATCAACCAAAGACAGCTCAAAGCCATGTCTCCGATCTGGCACCTTACAGCAAAAAAACCCGGCCGCACCGTGAGGTCGAGCCGGGATTTTACCTAATATCGGCATCGACGTGAGGATCATATCCATTGGTATTGTCCCTTTCCAATTGACCTCTAACATTATCTGCAACAGCTGTTTTGTTATATACTGCATATATGATGGCAGTGTTGGCTGGTATTGGTTCGGTTACCCCGATGATGGGAAATGAAACTTCTCCAGTGTAATTTGCAGGCACGGTTACAGAAGAATGACCCAATTCTGTTTCAGATGCATTCCACACCATTAGTTCCAGACTGACTTGTACAGCAGTTCCGGTTCCTTCACTGGTTTTAAAGGGATAAACAGGTTCTATCCAAACGGAGAAACTATTTGGCATGTATGCCTGTGTATGAAGAGTCCGCTGCCCAAGTCCAACATTTTATTACTGGAATCACCGATAAAATTACTAGTAGAATTAGCGCTTGTAGGTGTATGTTCCTGCAAAATAGATGATACAGGTATTCCCGATCCCGCCGGACTGAACCCGCTCGATCCAGCTTCATTCTTTGCCTTCACCCAGACATAATACGTGGTTCCGTTGAGCAGACTGGTAATGGTGGCGCTGGTTGTGGTCGTACTGGCAGTATTGGTTCCGGGTATAGCCGCGCTATTGTCTACAGTATGCCAGAATACATCGTAACCAGTGGCATGGCTGACAGCACTCCGGGATACTGCAAGCTGAGTGTCCCCAGGAACAACAACAGGTGTACCCGGAGCGGCTGGCGGGGTACTGTCGGCGATATCGTCAATATGCCCGACGGGGCAGCCGGCGACCAAACCCACCAACAGGACAACTGCAATCAAGACCGGGATGCGTTTCAGCAAGGTAATCATTCTGTCCATAGTACTGTCTCCTTTGATTCCAATGTGGCCGAGGCTCGGCCTTCCGGGGTACCGGCACTGACCGTGTAAGCCAGGTTAGCTGCCATGGCAGGATCCATACGGGTAATTTCTGTAAGTAGTTGTGCTACCGCTGCATGGTTTCCGAGTTCATTATGAGCAAGAAGCATGCCAACGATGGCTCCGAGCTGTCCATCCTGCATGCCTCGCGCTTCGCAGAAGTACAGAAAAGCTGCCGGGTAGTTCTGTCTGATAAGGGCAAAATTACCGGCGTTGATCATGGCCGGTAGATAGGCCCGGTCCTTGAGTATAGCTGTGAACTCTGCCTCGGCCTTGTCATAGATGCCGTAGCGGACATAAAGGAGGCCAAGTGAATTCCTGGCTTTGGCAGAACCTTGGGTCTTCTGTATTTCATCCAGCCACCGGCTCTCCAGTGGCGCTGGTTCACGATCAAGTATCGCTCAGATGGTCTCATCATAGCGCGCATCGAACTCGGAGCCCCGAGGGGGCACCACGGGCGTTCCGCTGCCAGGCATGGCTACGGGACTGAATATTTTCCAGGCTTCCCGGACGGGATGAAGCTCGGCTTTGCCTTTCGCTGCATGCTCGCGCCACTGGGATGCGCCCAGCTGCCAGGCCCTGATGAAGCCGACCGCCGTTCCGTAATCTCCAGGGGCAGCCATATATTGCCACCGATGAAAATGGAAACACCATTGACAGGGAAAACCCTGCGGAGGTCTTCCTTGGTCAATTCAAGGGCAATTGCCAGGTAGATATGGCCAGGGGTGGTTATGAAGGCTGTCTCAACCCCGGTGGCTTCGAGCAAGGCCGCATACAGGATAGCAAGGTCGTCGCAGTCACCGGAACGGAACTCAATGGTCTGCCGGGGAAACTGCAGGAAGTCGATGGCCCCCGTGGTGCCGGACAGCGCGGCGAACGATGACTTCGGGTCTACCAGGTAGTTCAT
>MIBM01000010.1:0-12862 GCA_001830645.1 Spirochaetes bacterium RIFOXYC1_FULL_54_7 | reverse complement strand
CCGGATCCTTGGCCGTGACATAGGCTGCAGAGCAACGATCATCAAACCAGCTCATCGAGTTCCTGTCCAGGATCCGTACCGGCACATTGAAGGTCTTCGACTGCCCCTTGCCACCCAGGATATAGCTTACAGTGAATTCAGTGGCAACCAGCGTGCCTTCCGTAATGGATAGTATCGCGTCGTTGAATAGCTCTTGAACGGGAACAAGCTGCTCCTGCCCAGGCAGCAGTGTCTGTGCCTGGATCAGGATTGCCGGCATATCCATGTACTGTTTCATCGAATGGGAAATGCGAAGGTTGGAAACGGTGCTTCGCTCATTGTTTTTCACGGTAAGTGTGCCGAAGGGGAAGCTGCTGTAGTATGAATAGAACTCCGGGAATACCGGTTCCAGCTCGAAGCGTCCAAGGACAACGCCTTTGGCACTGAGGCCGTCACTACCCGCAGTGGATGCCGATTCTGCAGGTGGTTTCCTGGCTTGCTTTTCCGCAAATGCCGTACCAGTGGATAGGGGCTTTCCGGGGGACCAGCGTGCTCCTGCCGAGATGGCCATGCCGAGATGGCCATGCTGTAATACAGGCCGAGCATAGCCTTGAAGCGGGTATCCACAGCAAGGCTCCATGCAGGGCTGGCCTGGAACGCAAGCCCGAGCCTGGCACTGGCAGCCGTGCCGAAGCCTCCCGAACCGGCCAGGGTGGAATCCGTAACGGCTCCGGAAACCCCTGCCCAATAGCCACCTGCCGTTCAGGTGGCAGTGATTGCTTGACGAGGCAAAGCAGACCATGCGTACTGTACACCGATTTCAACTCCCAGAGCCGAAAGGGTCGGTCCAGCGGTCAATGGAAGGGCAGAGTACCCTAGCTGGAACCCTCCTACAAGGCTCTCACCAAGGTGCAGGGCAGGTCCGGCCTCGAAGAAGATGCCTGGCTTGAAAAAGGTGTCGGAATTCCCGACAGGAAGCAAGGCCCCGACAGAAAACGGAATAGCCAGGGCTGGGAGATCTGTATCTGTTGGTGGTTCAGCAGCCAGAACCCGGGAAGGTCGGCATAAAAACAAAACAAACATGGACAATGCAAGCAAGATCCTGTAGGTTTGGTTGTCTGGCTTTGACCAAAGGATCCGTGGATTCCACATTCACAGGGCTCCATCATAATTCATTGCTTGTTCCAGCGTGCACCGGACAATTTTCAGAATGCGGATTCTATTGTAGCCCGGGGTATTGGAATGATCAATCCGAGTGGATCGGCTTCAATATGTGAGTTGCTCTAATGGGAAGCTCTGCGTACTGGTAAACCCCGCGACCCGCACGTGCTGAGCACTGAGTTGGGCCGGGCTTTCCTTGCCTGCATCACAACAGGAATCAAGTAATACAAGCTGGCATCCTGCTATAACAAGTTCAACTCAATACGGCTATGGTTTCCAGGCTGCCCATTCGGGAATTAAGTAATCATAGCCACAGTTGCAGCCTCCTGATCCGTACAGCAGAGCATAGCGCTATATGGGAGATATGATTATAATACATTCGGAGGCCATCTATTGAAGAAGCCCCGCACGATAGATGCCAAACCAGGCATAGCAAATCTCATGGCACGAACCTTTCTAGCAGTAGCACTCGCTGTAGGTTTGATACTCTCCCTGCTCGCTGCAGCCTTTACCTTGCTGGTTGGATACAGCAATCTTGAAGACAGCGCCGAGGTCATAGAAAGGATCGTTGCACCACAGCTTGCTTCCATGCTCTGGGAATTCAACCCCGAGACAGAAAACTATGTGCGCTCGACTTTGTATCTGCCTTATGTAAGCGGGCTGGAACTGCTGACGGACCATGGGAACATAAGATTTGTCAATCCTGACGGGAGGAGCCGTAGCACGATTGAGCGGGATTACACCCTTGTTCACGAAGGCAGCCAGACACTCGGGATTCTACACGTATCGTTCTCCAGGCAAGAGGTTCTGGAAGAAGCAATCCGAACCGCGGGCATGCTTGTCCTTGTACTGCTTGGTGCACTCGGAATAGCGTTCCTGGTTCAATACAGGCTGTTCAAGGTCTGGATAGCCCGCCCCCTGGTATCACTCAGCGATCTGGCCGGGGCTCTGACCCTCGATACGCTGGACAAGCCCTTGCCGTGGTCCCTGATGTCATCGGAAAAGGGTGCGGCAGCTGAACTGGATGGACTAGCACATAGCCTTGAAAGCATGAGACGAAAACTGCATGTATCCCTTGGTGAGCGGGATAGGCTGCAGGAAGAACTTCTCGGCAGCGAAGAACGTTACCGGGAAGTGTTCGATTCAGCTGGAGACGCCATCTTGATCCACCAAGGCCAAACCACAAGAATTATTCAAGCCAATCGGGCCGCATTGAGCCTGTTTAAAACAACAGAAGAGATGCTCTTTTCATCAATGGGATTTGCAACCTTCCTGGCTGGTGAAGCGCCATACGATGCAGAGGCAGCCCTGGCCATTATCGCCCGCTGCGTAGAGGGTGGCCCCCAACTTGTCGAGTGGCGAGCCAGAGACAGCGAGGGCAGAAATTTCTGGATCGAGGTTTCACTTACCGCAGTTTCCATCAGAGGAATTCCTCAGGTGATCAGCTCCATCCGCGATATAGATGCACGCAAGCGGGCGGAAAACGAGGCTTTTCATCTGCAGAGGCTGGATTCCGTCGGCAGGCTTGCCGGCGGTATTGCACATGACTTCAACAACACACTGCAGGCCATCATGGCTGAGTGCGAGCTTGGCATCATGGACGCCGAACCGGACAGCCCGGCTGTACAGGGATTCAAGGCAATCAAGGATGGCGTTCAGAACTCTGCCAAACTGACCCGACAACTCCTGACCTTCGCGCATAAGGGACCTGTCAACCCGAAGATGCTCGATCTCAATGCCTCGATGACCTCCATGCATGCCCTGTTCAAGCGCCTGGTTCCTGAGCAGATCGAACTTATAGTAAGGCCATATACCAATACCCTTCCTGTCCTTATCGACAACGCGCATCTGGATCAACTTTTTACGAATCTCGTTGTAAACGCGCGTGATGCCATAAGTGGCCCAGGCAAGATTACAATAGCCTCATCCACCATACATTTCTCGGAAGAAGATGTGCTGATTCATCCAGGAATAGCTCCAGGCGATTATGCCCAGCTTGAGGTCGGTGATTCGGGCTGCGGTATGTCACCCGAAGTCATAGAACATATATTCGAACCTTTTTTCACCACCAAACCTTCTGACAAGGGTACCGGGCTCGGCTTGTCTACGGTATTCGGCATCATGCAACAATGCAGAGGAGCGATCAAGGTATACAGCGAACCTGGTCATGGAACAGTGTTTAAGCTTTTCCTGCCCCTATCCGATAGCGGCACTGAACCCTCGGCGGTGAAAGCAGTGAGCAGAAAAGTGGGCAGAGGTGAGCTCATCGTGCTGGTTGATGACGACAGGGCCATAGCTCGGGGCGGCGAACGTCAGCTCAGGACCCTGGGCTACGAGCCGTGGGTGTTCGATAATCCCCTGCGTGCCTGTGAAACCCTTGAGCGGACGATACGGCAACCGGCACTTCTGGTTACAGATCTTGTCATGCCGGGAATGTCGGGTATCGAGCTCCATAAGAGGCTGACGGCCCGCTTTCCGTCCCTTCGTACCCTCTACGTCTCAGGTTATCCTGCCGAGTTGTTGCCAGAAGGAAGGGGACAGGTTCTGCTGTCGAAACCATACACCCTGAACCAGTTGGCAGCAGCCATAGAAAGGCTTATGGGCGATGTCCCAACAGAATGAGCTGTTCACCGGTAGGCATTCAGTATTTGGTCCATCATACCGTCTGCCACCATGGACCGTATCGCCTGGTCTATTTGTCCCACCAGGTTGGCAGCTTGTGATTTGGCGGAAACAGCCAGGAACAGGGCTGTACGATAGTCAGGCTGCCAAGCAGTTGGTTCCACCTTGTCTTTCAGGCCGAGGCGGGCTGTATCCCAGCTGAGATTGGGGTCGGTTCCTATGGCCAGGTCTATACGACCCAGGGCGAGCATCTGGAGTATCTGGACTTCCGTGGATAATCCCACCTTCTTCAGCGTCTTGTCTTCATTGAATTGCGGGAAATAGGCTGAATTGGTTGATAGACCGATGGACTTGCCTTGCAGGTCGCCATAGGCTTGCACCGAGGCGCCGCGACCCTTTGGGGCCAGGAACGTGGGGCGTACCGACGCGTAACTCGTGGCTGCGTAAGCCATGAATTGGGCTCGTTCTTCCGTCCATGCAACACCGGTAATGAGATCCGCCGTACCGGTCCGCATCATCTCCAGCGCCCGCGCCCAAGGCACCCGCGCAATCTCTATAGGTATTCCGATGCGGGCGCTAAGCTCCAGAGTCAGGTCGATGTCGATGCCGGCGAACCCGGACGGGCTTTGAGCATCATTCATGCGGAAAGGCGGCCAGACCTCAGTGACCATGACCAGGCTGGTTGGTTGGGCCTGTGTCACCACCATCGTCACTGCGAGCAAAATGACAAGGACAAGTGCAGGGAAAGGACGCAGACTTCTCTTGAACATAACCACCGCCTTTCGGACTTAGTCTGGTCAACAATTTCAGGCCGCCCTGCCTTCAAGTCGGAATATCGAAACTTCACCACCGAGATCTGCTGCGAGCCTTTATCCTGGCAGTACCCCCCTGGATTTTCGGCAACGCCGGATGCATACCAGTATAGTACCCCTCCAACTACCGTCAAGACAGAGACTTCATGCGCCGTACAATCCGTCTCGTTGGATCCGGTAAGCCTTGGCTTATACAAGATATCCATAAATATCGACGATAATGGTGCCGGTGGTTACTCTACGGATGCAAACGACCATGCGGTCATTATAGAAACCACCTCAGTTGATTCAATCACGACATTCATGAATACTAGGAGACATGCAGCTACTCCTGGAATTGGTTATCATCGCCTTTCTTTTGTTGATATCGATCGAGTTGCTCCTGATCCACCGTGACCTGATGCATAATAAGGGTCGCGGAATCGCTCATGGGGACGAGTCACCAGGCCAGACAATAAATGTAAATGTAGGAAACCCTGGTACGGTCACCCCCTTGATGGTACCAAGCCCTGAACGGATCGAGGAAAAGAAGGTTCAAGCTCCCGTCATCGAAACTGCCAAAGAGACGGTGCAGGAAGAAACCATACTTGTACCGCCCACACCCCGTCAGCCAGAATTGCCGCCTGGCGCCTCGGTACGATCTACTTCAAGTGGATTGATCGCAAAGAAATGTCCGCATTGCAAAATGGAAAATTCAAGCTATCGATACGAATGCTTCAATTGTGGTGAAAAACTTTAGGCTATCCGCTATCGGTCAGTTATGTTTGCCAGAATATGCCATGGTCGCGTTCTACCGGTCTTGAAGAACAAAAACGCACACACAGGAATCCCCGGTGCAATAGTGGCTAGTTGCAGAATCAGCTGGTGGGCTGAACGCGCTACACTCTCTGTATCCCAGGCAACAAGTATGATGGGCTTATCCCGGTTGGCGCAGGCCGCCACTGCTTTGGCAACCCGTGAAGCTAGTTTGACTTCAGACTCCTTCGATTCAGGTTCTTTCAATGCCAGGTCAGGGATCAAGTATTCAAGGGTCTTGATCAGCTTTCCCAGGCTGATATTGCCCCTCAGCATACCCAAATCAACCACACGGGCAAAGACCTGCAACGATTGGATGGCTTTGAGGATCTGCCTGTCTGGATCGCTTGATCCCGGATCCTCAATGAACTTGACAATACCAAAACCCTCTTGTGCCCGGGCCGCAGTCATTATGATGGTTTCAGCTACTTCCTTTGGAGATCCGCCGGCCTGCCGCCAGTTGATGTGGAAGGGAACGGGTGCCTTGCCCCTTATGACCCGCGTGGGGGTTTTGCGTACTCTTGGGGTTTTTACTGGAACCGCTGCAATTGACGCAGTTCCTTGAGCCCCCATGTCCTCTGTAACCGGTGCTGCCTTAGTCCTTTTCGCAGGCTTTGCGATAGAAGCAGGATTGGCGGTTGAGACAGGCGATGCAGGAGGCTCAACCTGCTCCATAGGCTGAGGTTCAAGGCTTTTTGCGGCCTTTTTTTCAGTGGATTTTACATCGGGTTTTACCGTTGCCTTTGCAGTTGGTTTTTCGATAGCCCCCTCAGTGGATTCTTCGCGAATTTTGCCTGCAGGCTGGTTTTTTTGCATCCTGGGCGACAGGAACGCGCTGGCTTTCGTTGAGGTCATGGCTGCCTCGTAACCAGCTTCTACATACGCTTCCGTCGCGACTGTATCGTCATCTTCAGCTTCACTGCTCTCGAGCTCTTCAAGAACTTCAAGTTCCAGATTCTTTTTGTCCACTTCCGTCATCTCGATCGGGATCAACAATTCAACCCTGTCACTCTGTGAGGAATGATTAAAGTATTCCACCGACTCCAGGCTACGTACTATCTCCTTCGAATCTGCCTTGGCCTTCTTTAGATTGAGGGTAGCGAGATCTGCAATGGGATCAGGCTCGCCGGCTTTGATCCAGGCTTTACGCCGGCTCTCAAGAATGCCCCTGAGCTCCTCTATGAACGACATCAGATCAGCCTGCCGCAGTTCGGGGTTTTTCCTGAGGGCCCGAACTGTGGCTGCAACAAGCTCCCTCGGGGTACCCCGACGGGCAAGAGCTGCGGCAATATTGGCTGGCGCGGCCGATTGGGTTCTAACCTTAATACCCGCTCTGCTGCCGTATGGTAGCTTGCCTACTATCAGTCTGAAGAGCAAGATTCCAAGAGAGTAGATATCAGACCTGGAGTCAGTTTCCATCCCCTTCTTGAATTCCGGGGATGCATAACCCCAAGCGCCAACAAAATCGACCTCATTCTCCTGCGGAATAAGCTTGAATAGAGTCTCATAGCCAGGAAGCAAGAGTTTGAACTCATCAATGCCATCACCAACCCCATGGATAGCTACGCAGTCTGGCGTCAATACACCAAAAGACTGATCATGCATGTGCAGTATTTCGATTCCAGTAGCCAGCTCGATCATCAATCTGCAGGTATGTTCTACAGAGAAGCGCCTGCCGGCTTCCAGGATAGACTTCAGGTGAGTTTGACCATTGTATTCAGAGGCTATGAAGTACCGGCCATTATGTCTGTCAATTTCGATCAAACCAAGGATGGCAGGTGAAACGACAGGGATGCGTTTTTTACCATTTTCAAAGAAGGTCTTGACCAGGCGCTCTTCCATTGCATATTCATCTTTGATGAAACGGAGAAGGAAATTTGAAGCAACAAAGATGGCTGTTGCTTGCCACCATTCGGAGAAGGTATCTTCTCCAACACGATGCCGAAGTATATAGCAACCATTGACGATTTCGTTTACTTCAAACATAGCTTTGCCGCCTATAAAAAAGGCGCGGCTGAAGCCGCGCCTATGATGCTCAGTAGCGCATCACTCAACCTTATGCATTTATCTTCGGAATATTCGGCTTGATAATGTTAGCCGAATAATCTCCCCGTACAAGGAGTATATCAGGGATGGCTTCATTGAGCTTTTTGGTCATATCCAGGAATTTTCCACGTATACTGTTGGATTGCAGAGCCACATCCTGAACCTCTCTGCTCGGGAACGGATGCTGAGGTTCGACCAGACTGGCTATCTCATCCAATACGGTAAGGACAATCCTGTTCAAGGGATACATCTGATCCTGCCCTTTATCCAGATGTTTACCAAGGTTGTTGACATCGGTCACCGTCAGTGAGTACAGGCGGTATCCCTCTTCTGGATCCCTGAAGCATACCGTCAGAAGGCCATAGATAATAAGGAGGGCTTTTGGATAGATTTCTCCTGGTTTCCATTTGGTCAACATTCTGAAGCATTCCCGGAGCATGAACGTATTCGGCTGGATAGTGCCGAAAAATTTTGCTGGATCACCATCGCCGGCTAGTGCGTCGACAACATACTGGTTTCCTGATTCTAGAAGTCTGAAGAATACCGAGTAATTATCGGGCGTCAAGCCAACCTTACCGACGAGATAGTGGGAAAACGCAACCGCTGCGAAAACGCTGTATCCATCCGAGCATTCTATGATGTCATTGACGTACCTAAGTGAAAGGGCGTCTATTTCATCCTGGGACCACTGAGGCCAGGAAGTGGCTTCAGGCATAAATATCCTCCTAGTGATTCCGGTCTTACCCGGCACTATTTTGCCGAGCAAAACCGGTAATCGAAGTCAGAATGTTCCGGGTAGCCTGAACCTACTGCTTTTTAGCTGCCGCACGAGGTGCTTTGGCTACCGTTTCAACAGGTGCTCCCTTTTCAGCCTCTGACAAAGACGCACGTTTGCGCGGCTGTACGTCGAGATCAAGGTTCAATTCCGTCCTTAATAGCACTTCAGGGATGACATCTACGAGACGCTTGGTGCTGTCAAAGAAGTTGTTCCGTATGTTGTGCGCATGTACAGCCAGATCTTCCATATCTTCATCAATGTTCTGGCCTTCGAGAGAAGACAGTTTGTCGAGAATATCGAGGATACTCCGGTTCAGAAGATCATCCTGTCCCTTTTCCTCGTTGAGATGCTTGCCGAGAGCATTGACATCGGCAACCGACGGTGCATGGATCTTGTATCCATCAAGGGGTGAGTTATAGGCGGCCTGAAAGACACCGAGTATGATTCCAAGGGTCTTGGGATAGATTTCACCTTTCCTGTATTTCGTGAGTATGCTGAAACAGGTGGCCACTATGAAGTGGTTAGGCTGAATCGAACTCATGAACAGGAAGGGATCACGTGTGCCAAGCAGCGCATCGATTACATGGTGATTTCGAACCGTAAGAATATTGAGAAACACCGGGTAGTTTCCGTTGGTGATTCCAGTGAAGTTCAGGTAACTCGCATATGTCATTGCGGATTCGACGGCTTCAACCGTGCGGCACCCGATCAAACCTTTGAGCATGCTGTACTCAATGCCCATTATTTCTTCATTGGTCCAGTCTTGTTTCTTCTCGAATAGTTCCTTCATACTCGATCCCTCCTGATCAGGCTACGAAAAGCTGGCGCGGCGCGGTTTCCTTGGCCACGTAATCGGATTTGACAAGGAGAACCTGCGGTATGATGTCTTCCATCTTTTTCCGCTTGTCAAAATAGAAGGTACGGATACTGTTCGATTGCCGTGCCATCTGCTCCTTGTCCGGGTCAGTGGACGTACCGGCAAGAGAGCCGATCCTGTCAAGGATATCGAGGATACAACGATTATTGGGGTCATCCTGGCCAGTCTCCTTGTTGAGATGCTTGCCCAGATTGTTAACATCGTTGATCGATACAGCGTAAACCTTGTAGCCGTCCTTGGGGGAAGCATATGCAGCTTGGAGGACGCCAAGTACTACCGAGAGGGTTACCGGATAAATACCCCCAGGGTGCCAGTTGGTAAGCAACTTGAAGGCAGTGAAAGCCAGGTAGGAATTTGGCTGGATAGGACTGATAAGAAGGAAGGGATCCTTCAAGCCTACCATAGTATCGATGACCCAGTGGTTTTCTACCTCCAGCAACTTGAGAAACAACGGGTAATTATCGTTGTTCAACCCTGAAAGGCTCAAGAAACGGGCAAAGCTTATTGCGCCTTCTACTGCCTCTTCTGTCCTCGAAGCGAGCATATTCTGCATGATCCCCAGCTCGACCTGCATGATCGTCTCTTTAGACCATGTCCGTTCGATCATTTTTTCGGTCTGCTTATCCATCGTAACCTCCTGAGTGGATGAATCGTATACATATTGGCATCATAATTCCCTACAGAATCATAGAACACCTTGGTCTTATGTCAAGCCCCTATTACCTGAAAACTTCTTCCAGTATCACTTGTTGCCACCATAGGTTGACAGAAAACTTGCTCCGAACATCGAATAATCATCGGAATTCGAGGTATTCCTGGTTTCACTCTGCAACTTGAACATTTTCCTGAAATATTTATCAATATATTGCCTGCGTGATTCTATATTTGTCGCAAGCGTCGTTGCCATCATGTTCGCGTCGTCACAGTAGCCGTTTACCAGACGTTTGGCCAGGTTCATTATCTCATCTTTTGGTATGGCCATCATCGCTTTTAACCGGGAGTCAAAGCTTTCTATCGGCACGCCTTCGAAATTCTCTGGCCGAAGCAAGGTCAGGAACCGTGTTTTCTCTGTACGTTTCCAGCCGAATTTTCCTTCAGTTCCGGAAATCTTCATCGTGGTGGTCTCGAAGTCTGCCTTGTCAAAATCTATCGCTACCACAAAGGGTTTTTCCGCCTTGTTCCTGATGACAAGGTAGTTATTGGGATTTCTGTCCTCGTCGAAGTACAGCCATCGGTTTATAAGGTCCATTCTCAGCCATTCAATGAAAGGGCTGTCCATATAGTTATACGATGAAATTTGAATGGAATTCTTGACGACCTTAACTGCTCGGTACTTCTTCCCGTTGATCGTGCAAACAGTCGTAGGTGCGGATAGAGTACCCATCCAGTGATCCATCAGGAAGGCCAAAGTGCAGATCCTGTGGTAGAGTGAATCCTCCCGCGAAAGTGCGGGCTTCAATATCCAAGGCTCACCGTCAGTGTCCACCGCACCGATATACCCCTTGACCTCCGCATTGAAGGGGATGTCCTTCTGAACCTCGGCGATGCGTATCGAAAGCGAGTCGATCTTAGTGAGCACATCCTTGGTCTTCATATCCAGGTAAAAGCTGCGTATGATGGCGTCGTCATCGATGCTCTTGGAGAGCCGCTCTCTGTCATCCATAGCTGTATACCTCCGGAAGTAACTCGGTTGCCATCTTGACGAGAAGCTGGCCATTTTCCCTGGTGAAGTAAGGAGCCCTGCTCCCGGAACCAGAATAGAGTATATGATGGCCTGCTATTCCAATTACATTCATCCATACACCCGTTTTACCGCCGTCGTTCCAGAGTGGATTATGGCCAACAATAAATTGTACATCCCTCGCCACATCGAGCAAGTCAAGCACAAGCCGGACATCGCGCTCTCCATATTCCTTGGGGCTGGGATTCCCATGATATTCGTTAACCCGGTTCCACATCAGCTGATGGTACTTTTCGGGATATCGCTTGATATTGATGATCTCCTCCCTGACCAAGCCTCCTCGCGGTGGACCAGCATGGGTCATGACAAAATCATTGGCGATGATGAACACAGGAAGAGACTCGAAAAAACGACCGACTGCCGCAGTGAAGTCCTCTCCGCACGCGGCCACCATAGCCCTCCTGAATTCCACCCCCTGGGCAATGCCGCTTTTCCGCAAAAGAGGGTCAAAGGTATCATGGTTGCCTCGGATATAATATATATTGCGAGGGTAATCGACGATCAGGTGAAGGATGTAATCCAGGATCGCTATGGAACCAGCCATCTCCCTCATGTGGCCTGTCCGGTCATCATGAACAGAGTCTCCGATAAAAAGCAGCACTGCACGGCCTGATTCCAGATCAACCCGATTATTTTCGTGGTCAATAATCGACTTTAAATTTTCAAGATTTGCATGGAGGTCACCAATTATTATAGGGCGCACAGCCTTCGGTAACTCGATAAGCCCACCCGGAGCCCCTTCATCGTCCTTGAGCCTGCCTGGCCATGAACCGGATATTTCAATAGCCCGTTCCACAAGCTTGAGCCCCTCTAGTACCTTGCCTTTTTTCGTTATGGATCCAGAGATGGTAGAATCCTGCTTCGGGACCCTCGGCATGCTACTCCTGGTCACTCCGTCCCCCCGCTTTCAGATTATTGAAACACTATCTGGAGAAAAATAGCATACAGCTTATTCTGTGGAAATAATACCACTCAAGTAGACTGTATGCTACTGGAGGGGCCTATTTAGATGGACGGGTTGCGATTTTTCGCTTCTGCTTTCTTCGTTCCACGATAAGACCTGCAAAATCGGTTTCGGGGGCTACATCCGAACGGTTGGGTAACTTGACAAGCAAAGGTTCGGGGATGGCATCATTCAAATCCCGGGTACTGTCAAAGTAGGCGAACCGGACACTGAAGGCATGTTTGGCTACAATGTTCTTTTCCGGATCACCATAATACACTCCGAGGCCGGTTATTCGATCAAGAATCTCCAATATTAACTTGTTCTGGGGGTTTTCCTGGTCTTTGTCCTTGACCAGGAATTTTCCAAGTACATTGAGATCCATGATACCTAATGGATAAATTTTATACCCATCATCAGGATCAAAGAAGGCATTCTGTATGATCCCGAGTACTGCCTCGAGTACATTGCTGTGCAACTCATGAGGATGCCTGGACATGAGCACCTCGAAGGCGGTGGAAATCAACTCTGTATCCGGCCGTATGGTAGAGAATACCAATCGAGGGTCGCGGTCATGGAGAAGTTCCTCTACCACCCAAGGATTGTTGGTTATCAGCATCCTCATGAAAAGACGGTAATTCTCACTGGTAACGCCAGAGCGGTTCAGAAGCCGGGCAAATGCAACCGAGCATTCTACCTGGGTATCGGTCAAGCATGTGAATAGCGCTTCCCGGATGGAGTACGCATGGTCGCGAATGAGTTTTCTGTCTCCGTCCGAAATAGCAAACCCCGTTTTCTGGGCCATGCCCACGTGAGACCGCCTCTCTTGTAAAGACCCGTCGCCGTCCAGCAGGCAACGGAGCGAGGTAATCGACGAATCCAGCCTCGCCAGCCAGCCGACACAACCCGCATTCACATGATCGGCATAAAATATGGAATGGATAAGCGAATTGAATACCCTATTAGACTTATGAGCTTAACCTTGGCTCTTGGCCCTTGATTCCAGGCTCACAACCGGCTTCCGGCTACCACCGGAGCAGCACGCCAGAGGGACCATGCAGCAAGGGATGGTAAAAGTTTTAACTACACCACCGTCGTCCTTAGTGCA
>MIBM01000009.1:16468-17110 GCA_001830645.1 Spirochaetes bacterium RIFOXYC1_FULL_54_7 | reverse complement strand
GCGCGGTTGGCGATGGTAGCTGGTCCTTGAACAGGAGGATGCCCAGGAGCAGTGTGAAGACAACTTCACCGGCTTGGGAGGACTCGATGATGGCCAGTTGGTGCATGTCGGCTTTTACCATTTCCGTAGCTTTGAAGAAGAGGATGGTGGCGATGACTCCGGATGACAGGGCGACGATGAAGGTCTGCCTGATTTGTTCGGGGCTTGGCAGTTGATTGTTCAGTACGCCGATGATCATCAGGATGAGCCAGAACGGCAGGCTGCAGAGGGTCATGCCGAAGATCCGTTCTATTGTTCCCATTGAATCCGGGACTACTGCCATCATTTTTCTATTACCCAGGGGATAGGAGAAGGCGGCTATGATTATATAGAACAATGCCAGATAGTTTTCCTTTACTTCTGAAAGCGCGCCTTTTTTGTATTGTACCATAACCACTCCTGCGATTATGACGATGGAGATTGCCAGCTGGCTGACTGGTATTGAATGACGGGCAGCACCTGAATGCTTGCCTGTGCGGAACAGGGGGGTAAGCAGGATTCCGGCAATGATGGTGATCTGCCAGGTGGAGGCTATCATCCAGGATGGGCCATAGGCGGCGGCAACGCAGAGGAAGAGGTAGAAGAAGCCGAACCCCACAGTGC
>MIBM01000009.1:7857-16400 GCA_001830645.1 Spirochaetes bacterium RIFOXYC1_FULL_54_7 | reverse complement strand
AATACCAGGATCAACAGCATGGGGAGCATGAAAATAAACCGCAGGGATGAGGTCCAGATCC
This sequence comes from Spirochaetes bacterium RIFOXYC1_FULL_54_7, assembly GCA_001830645.1. GTDB lineage: Bacteria > Spirochaetota > Spirochaetia > Treponematales > UBA12059 > MIBM01. The sequence goes on along the minus strand of MIBM01000009.1, from coordinate 16,339 downwards.
AGTGTCCGCCGGACAGCTGCATCTGCCGGTTCAGCACGAAGGTCAGGGCAAAGAACAGGGAAGACAGGATGCCAAGGAGCAGGGCTTGTATCATGGTAAATCCTTTAATCCAGGCTGCAGCCCCGGGTGCACTGCGGGCAGGAGAAATATTTCTGTTCAGGCACTGGGGTTTGGCCTTCTTGTTTCAACCTGTCCAAGTGTATCGTGGATGGGATGAGGTGACCAAGACAATTCTGGCACATTCAGTACTGGGGTTAGGGTCTGCAGTTGCGTCCATATGTGCAAGAAGTTGAGGGAATCCAGTGAATTCATCAATCTGAAAAAATAAATTGACACGTTTCAATTTATGGTCTTATAATCAACTTCAGAATCCCTATCCCCTGTTCACTGAAGGAGGCTCAAGTGTTCAAGAAAATCACTTTGATTATTCTGTTGGTATGCGTAGCCGCGCTATCCACGGTAGGTGCGGCCGGTTCAACGGAAGCGAAGCCGGCCGAGAAGATGGAACTTACCTTCTTCTATCCGGTACAGGTCGGCGGGCCTTTGACTGCGCTCATTGACAAACTCTGCGCCGATTTCATGGCGGAGAATCCGGATATCGTCATCAAGCCGGTGTACACCGGGAACTATGACGACACGGTCGCCAAGATCCAGACTGCCATCCAGGGCAAGAATCCGCCGGATTTCTTCATCAACCTGGCTACCCAGCGTTTCTCCATGGCCAGTTCCGGAACAGCCATCCCCCTGGATGACTTGATCAAGGCCGACGGCGCTGCCGGAAAGGCCTACATCGATGACTTCCTGGATGGGTTCATGGAAGACTCCTATGTTGACGGCAAGATCTACAGCATCCCCTTCCAGCGCAGCACTATGGTGGTCTTCTACAACAAGGATGCTTTTGCAGAGGTAGGACTTGATCCCGAGAAGCCGCCGAAGAGCTGGAAAGAGCTGGTCGAGTACTCCCGGAAACTGGTCAAGAAGGACGCGGCGGGCAACTACGAGCGCTATGGCGTTGGCATCGCGCTCAACTCCGGTTCAGCCCAGTGGGCCTTTACCGGCTTTGCGTTGCAGAACTCCGTTGATGGCAAGAACCTGGCGAGTGAAGATGGCAAGAAGGCTTACTTCGATACGCCGGAGAATGCCGAAGCCCTGCAATTGTGGGTGGATCTGCAGAACAAGTACGATGTGATGCAGAAGGGTATTGTGCAGTGGACCGATCTGCCCGGCCAGTTCCTTGCCGGCAAGGTTGCCATGATCTATCATACCACCGGCAATCTTACCAACATAAGCAAGAATGCATCCTTCAAGTTCGGTACTGCCTTTATGCCTGGCAACAAGCGCATGGGTGCTCCCACCGGAGGCGGCAACTTCTACATCACCGCCGGCATTGCCCCGGAACGTCAGCAGGCAGCGTGGAAGTTCATCAAGTTTGTCACTTCTGCCGAGCGTCTTGCCCAGTGGAACCTGGACACCGGGTATGTTGCTCCGAGGACTTCGTCATTCCAGACCCAGCTGATAAAGGATTACTGGGCCCGGTTGCCCCAGGCCAAGGTTGCCTTCGAGCAGATTCCGTATGCGAAACCTGAACTTACCACCTACGAGGCATCCAGGATGTGGCGTATACTGAATGACAACATCCAGTCTGCCATCACCGGGGAGGCCACCCCCGCCCAGGCCATGAAGAATGCCCAGGCGCAGGCGGATGAGGTTCTGAAGCGCTACCAGTAAGAGGGCTTGCAGGTTTTGATGGAGGAACACCGTGATGAAAACGACACTGACCAGGGGCTATGCAGTAAGGCTTTCCAGGGGAATGAAGACCAACCTCAAGGCCTGGATTTTACTTGCTCCGTCCCTGGTGTTCCTGTTGACCTTCACGGTGTTCCCCATCCTCCGTAGTTTCTTTCTTGGTTTGACTCAGTACGAGTTCGGTATGCGTTCTCCTGAATTCATAGGGCTTGAGAACTATATCAATTTTGCAAAGTCTGCCTTGTTCTGGAAGATCATGGGCAATACGCTGTATTTTTCTTTCCTGACCGTGCTGCCAAGCATGGTGATAGGCCTTGGGCTGGCCATGATAGTGAATACTAAGATCCATGGGGTCGGTTTCATCCGGACTTCGTTCTTCTATCCTGTGATCATGCCTATGATAGCAATTGCCAGCATCTGGATGTTCATCTACATGGCGGAATCGGGCATGCTTGACCAGTTACTGATGGCGGTTGGATTGAAGGCGATGAATGTCCTTTCATACAGGGAAACAGTGATTCCTGCGATGTCCTTCATGTATGTGTGGAAGGAAGCCGGATACCTGATGATTTTTTTCCTGTCCGGTCTACAGAATATTTCAGGCGAATTATACGAGGCAGCGACGATAGACGGTGCAAGTCCGTTCACCATGTTCCGCAAGATAACGCTGCCTCTTCTTGGACCCACCCTGTTGTTCGTGTCCACCATCGCGCTTACCAACAGCGTGAAGCTTGTGGACCATATTGTAATCATGACCGAGGGTGGCCCCAACAATGGGAGCACGATGTTGCTTTACCATATCTATCAGCAGGGGTTTGCCTGGTTTGACCAGGCAAAGGCTTCGGCCCTGACGGTAGTCATGCTGGTGATCATGCTGGCGATTGCGATGATACAGTTCGTGAACGCCGACAGCAGGATCCACTACAACTAGGATGAGGGCTGGTAACATCATGAAGACGCACAAGCATATCCTTCTTAATCTTGTAGCTGTTGTCCTGGCGCTGGCATGGCTGGTTCCCCTGGTATGGATGATAGGGACCGCGTTCACCGAAGGTTCTTATACCATGTCGCTGATTCCACATACACGGCCCACCTTTGAAAACCTGCGCTATGTCTGGAATGCGGTTCCTTTCGGGCGGTATTACATGAACACCATGATCGTGGTGGCAGGGACCTTCTCGGTGCAGTTTGTAACGGTGACCATGGCGGCGTATGCGCTGGCAGTCCTGAAGTTCAAGGGCGAGAAGCTGATGTTCATTATCATATTCATACAGTTGATAATTCCCAACGATGTACTCATCAGCCCCAACTACATGACTCTTGGCGATCTTGGTCTGACGGATACAAAGCTGGGGATCATGATTCCCTTCTTTGGCAGTGCTTTTGGAATTTTCCTGTTGAGACAGATGTTCAAGACCATACCGGCTGCGCTTTCCGAAGCCGCGGTCATAGATGGCTGCAATACCTTCCAGGTGATAACCAACATCTATGTACCCAGTTCCAGGGCGGCCTATATCTCCTTTGGTCTGGTCTCTATCAGTTATCACTGGAACAATTTCCTCTGGCCCCTGATCGTGACCAATTCCACAGAGAACCGGACCCTCACTGTAGGCCTGGCGCTCTTTGCAAAATCAAAAGAGGCTGTCATGCAGTGGGCAAATGTCTGTGCGGCTACCTTCATAATCAGCATGCCTCTGGTAATAGCCTTCTTCATATTCCAGAAGAAGTTCATCAACAGTTTTATAAGCTCGGGAATCAAATAGCAAAAGGACTGAACAATGGAACTCACCTTTGTCGGCACGGGCTCTGCTTTCAATCCGGTCCTGGAAAACTCGAATGCCTTTTTTACTCTGGGCGACCGGTTGTATATCATCGACTGCGGCGAGACAGCCTTCGGAAAATACTGGGATCTTTCTGCACTCAGGGACGCAACTGAAGTCACGGTGGTGATCACCCATCTTCATTGCGATCATGTGGGCAGCCTCGGATCCCTGGTGTCATATTGTTACCTGGTCCTTGAAAAAAAGATACGCATAGTCCATCCCCTGGATACCATCGTGCAGTTGCTGGACCTGATGGGGATCAAACGGAAATGTTACGAGTACCTTGAGCGTATTCCACAGGGGCCTGCTGAACCTGTCCGGTTCGAGCCGATACGGGTAGACCATGTGGATGATATGGCTTGTTTTGGTTACATAATCTCTGCCGAAGGGGATGCTGTGTATTACAGCGGTGATGCGACCACTATTCCTCCACAGGTTCTTGATGCGTTCCGGAAAGGGCAGATACATCACATCTATCAGGATACCAGTCTTGTGACCAGTGATCATCCGACGCATGGGACCCTTGCCTACATGGAAGCCACCTTCCAGAGGGAAGAACGCAAACGTGTCTCGTGTATACATCTTGATACGGATTACCGGAACTTGCTGGGTGAGAAGGGTTTCTCGCTGGTGAAACTTATTTGAACCTGTGTTGAACCAAACCTGTATCGATCCGGACCAGCAGTGATTCCGACTCAGGAGCGGGAAGAGCCGAGGAGTTCCGACTCGATCGCCTCGTACTGTCCCTGTGCGTTCCGGAGTGCCTCCAGTGGACTTGCACAGCCGTTGTAGGCAGACTTCACAGCGGTGCCCAGGATGCCCAGGAAACGGTGTTCGTCAAAGGGCCTGTTGTCATTGAAGGGTGTCCTCTGGTAGTGGGAACGGGAGAAGCACTTCCTTGAGAGATCCAGCCAGGGGTAGGTATCCACAATCTCGTAGTTGTCAAAGGACTGTTTGCATGCCGGCACACTGCCAAGCAGGCTGAGGGCAGATGAAATCGGTTCACTGCACAGCCAGCGTATGAAGGACAGGGCCAATTCCGGTTGCTTGCTGAATCTAGAAACACCGAGTGTACCGCCACCGATTATGGAATTGCTGCCTGGAACCACCGCATACCCGATCTTGTTGATGACCTTCGATTCCTTGTGCAGTATTCCGGAAGCGAAATTGCTGTACAGGATGGTCATAGCGACATTTCCTTCGGAGAATTCCCGTGCGGCACTTGTCCACCAGTCGCACGGCTCTGCCTTGGTGTACTGCTTCAGTTCCACCAGGTCAGTCAGAGCCTTGAGCGCATGATGGCTGGTCAGCATGATATGGCCGGCAGATGTGAAGAGAGAATCAGTGTAACTTAAATAGCGGGTAAGGAATTCGGTGGCTGCAACGCCGGCACTGCCAAGGGTTACCGTGCTCCCATGATCGACCGGTGACTGCGGAAAAATGGATTTTGTGAAGAACCGTGCGATACGGTTGTACTCCGTAAAGTCCCGTGGAGGGGCCAGCCTGCTCTTGAACTCTTCGTGGAACAGGCGCTTGAGTACGGTGCTTTCAAAAAGGTCTTTCCGGTAGAATAATATTTGGTTGCTAGGAGATACCGGAATCGCATAGAGGGTGTTTCCGACAAAGGAATACTTCCTCTCTATGCCATCGACAAAGGTATCAAGGATGTTTGTGATGCCTGGGTCTATGCCTTCAAGTGGCCGCAGTATCCTGCCCGCATACCACGAGAGCCAGGTAACATCCAGCCGTACCACATCGTAGGAACTCGATGTTTCCATTGAATCGAAAACGCTGTGGATATCCTGGTAGGAGAATACGGATACATCCACTTCCACGCCGGTTGCGTGGGAATAGATCAGGGAGAGGGTCTTCATGGCTTCCGCGGCTGGACTCTCCAGGGTCAGGAGCCTGAGTTTTGAGTCTTGTTTGAAACCTGGTTTGTAGCCTGATCCGGGCGGGTTGGCTGGGGCGGCACTGCTCCAGTTCCTTAAGCCAGTGTTATGCAGGATGGTGCGCTCTCCTGTTTTATACTCCTCCTGGTTTGATACCAGGAACTTTGCTGAAGTCTGCCCCATCAGCCGGTAATTGAGTTCATACTTGGTATAACTGCTTTCCGGCATGGTGAATACCGGCGAGATGGTATAGATCGATGTCCGGGCAGAAGGGTGGAAGTTTTCCCATACATCCTTGATGGTCTGCGCAAAATCATGGTTTGAACAGAATATGCCATCCGGTGTGCCGGTGGCGAAGATCTGGATGGCACTCTGGTTCTTCCTGAACAAGTCGGTCTGGATGTGGGTCACGGTGTGGCCGGCTCCGGATTCAACGGTCTTCCTGAATGAGTCAAGGAAGGCAGCCTCGTTTGAAAAATCAGTGTTGTCGGTGATGACCGCAAGGGTCTTGTGTGCTTTCCTGATGGCGAGTCCTGCCAGTTCCGAACCGCAGAGCGCATAATCAAAGCCGATGAAATTACACTGCTCCAGGGGATCCCGTTCCACGAACAGAACTTCATGATCGGGAAAGCCGGCATCCCGATAGGTTGAGATGCTATTGCCGAGGCATGAAAATACAGCCAGTCCCGATACCATCTCGGAGCGTATCTGGGCCAAAGCCTCGCGTTCTGTTTCAGGATTATCACTGGAAATGTATTGCAGGACCCTGAACCCCTGGCTCTCGGCATGGGATTTGAAGGAGAGGTAGAAATCGACATAGTTGCGTACCCGGATATTGGGCAGGATGACGGCTAGGATCTTCCCCTTGCCCTTCCGGAGGATCTTGGCCCTTTCATTGACGGTGTAACCAAGGGTTGCGGCAGCATTCTGCACAAGTTTGATCTTGCTGCTGCTTACAATGCCCTTGCCATTGAGCACGTTGGAGACGGTGCCCTGTGACACGCCGGCCAGTTGTGCGATGTCCTTGATGGTTGGCATTCAGTATTCTCCTCTGAGTGCAAAGGTGTACTTCCGGTCAAGGACACGGCAGGCAGCTCCCAGGGCACCAACGTAATCTCCAAGCCGACCGCGTTCTATGGTAACCGCATTGAAGGCGTGGGGCATGGCCCAGCTGGCGGCCTGGATCCGGACAAGGTCGACCAATGGACCATCCATGAGACCTAGCGGACCTCCTATTACGATTTTATCTGGATTGAAGGTATTGATGATGTTGGCAATACCAAGACCAAGGAAGCGTGCGGCCTCGGACAGGCATTCGAGCGCCAGTTCATCGCCCTCCGCGGCGGCGGCACAGACAGCCTCCCCAGAAAGCTCCGGCATTCCCGCAAACTTTCCGCTCCCGCCTGCCTCCCTGGCTTCCGCTTTGGCTGCTGCCAGGGCCATCAGGCTTGAGGTCCTGCCCGATTCTATCAGGGAAGCAGCACGTTCACCCATCGCGCTTCCCGAGGCATAGACATGAAGGCAGCCCCGTTTGCCGCAACCGCAGACCGGGCCCGCGGTGTCCATGATGATGTGACCGATCTCGCCGGCGCTGAAGGAGCTTCCGTTCATCAGTTCTCCTGCATTTATGAGGGCTGCGCTGATTCCCGTCCCGATTCCGATGTACACCAGGCTGTGCACTCCGCGTCCTGCGCCGAACCTGGCTTCTGCAAGCCCGCTTGCACGGTTGCGGTTGATGAGCAGGGCTTCCAGTCCAAGTTTCTTCTCGACTGCCGGACCGACGTCCACTTGCTTCCATCCCAGATCGTCAGCCCTGATGATGATGCCACGGTCGCAGTCCACCAGGCCAGGTGCGCCGATCCCAACAGCCGGCAGAATGCTCCCGGGGACCGTGTCCATGAAACTCCTCAATCCGGTTATCAGACTATCCAGAAAGGCTTCAGGGCTGGCAAGCTGGACTTTCAAGGTCTGGTCTGCAAGGATTTTGCCTTTGAGATTCGTGGCCACAAAAGACCATTTTCCTGAATGGTATTCTGCTCCGATGGCTTTCCATCGTGTGTCGTCCAGGTCCAGTATGATGCCGGGTCTGCCGCGGCCTTCGATCTGTATGTTTTTTTCGGCAATCAAACCCAGGGCAAGCAATTTTGTGACTATGGTTGAGACTGTCGTCCGGCTCAGAGCCAGCTTTCTTGCAACGGCTGCCCTGGTAGAGGCCTTCAGTCCGCCGACTACGGAGAGTACAGCCTCGATGTTGATGGTGTCGGGAACAATTATTGGCCGTCTGTCTCTCATGCCGAGCTCCATGTGCCTTGCTTTGATCGCTTTGTCATTAAAGCCTTGCCTTCCATGATGATACCATATTTCCGGCAAGATGGAATGTTATTTGTAAAGAACGTTGACAAAATGGGAGGTCGTGGTATAGTTGATCCATGGCACATGACCGCGACATCCGGGTACGGAATGTTTCTTTATACTTCCTGCCCATAAAAACCAGGATACCCCTCAAGTTCGGACCCGAGATCACGACCCATACAACCTGCGCGAGGACCCTTGTCAGGGTGGAAGACCATCATGGAAATGTTGCGGAGGGTTGGGGCGAGACACCGCTAAGCGTTGCCTGGGTATGGCCATCCACCCTCGGCTATGAGCCCAGGCTTGAAGCTATGAAAGAGTTTTCTACCATCATAGCGGGAGCCTGGGCAGAACATCCTGACTGGGGCCATCCTATGGAAACCGGACATGTGTTTGTGCATGAACGTCTACCTGCCCTGCACAAGTCCTTCAATGACAGGCGGGTCGCGGCAGGAGCACCTCCCCTGCCCTGGCTTGCCACTCTGGTCTGCTGTTCCCTATTCGACATCGCGACCCATGATGCGTATGGGATGCTGCATGGGCTTCCCGCTTTTGCCACCTACAACAGTGAGTTCATGAACCACGATCTTTCGTGGTTCTATACGGCCGAGTACAGTACCCTTTTCAAGGGGCGTTATCCCCAGGATTATTTTGCCAATCCGGTGCCGG
>MIBM01000009.1:3431-7824 GCA_001830645.1 Spirochaetes bacterium RIFOXYC1_FULL_54_7 | reverse complement strand
AAGACCTGCTAGATGCCAGCGAGGCCACCGGGGCCGAACCAGATGATGGCTATCCGGTGTTTCTCCCCGACTGGATAGAGCGGGACGGGCTGGATTGCCTCAAGGTGAAACTGACTGGGACGGATGCAGCCTGGGACTATGAACGCATGCGCCGGGTCGGGAAGATTGCCGCCGGAATGGGTGTGCTCTGGCTGAGTGCTGATTTCAACTGCACTGTCCTGGATCCTGCGTATGTGAACGAAGCCCTGGACAGGCTCCTTGTGGAAGAACCGCGCACCTATGGGATGATCCTGTATGTAGAGCAACCCTTCCCCTACGATCTTGAAAACAACCGTATCGATGTACATTCGGTAAGTGCGCGAAAACCCCTCTTCATGGACGAAAGTGCCCATGACTGGAAATACCTGGCCATGGGCAGGGCCCTTGGCTGGACCGGTGTGGCCCTCAAGACCTGCAAGACCCTTACCGGTGCATTGTTGAGCCTGTGCTGGGCCAAAGCCGCAGGCATGACCCTGATGGTTCAGGATCTGACCAATCCCATGCTCGCCCAGATCCCCCATCTCTTGCTGGCTGCCCACGCAGGTACGATAATGGGGGTGGAGACCAATTCCATGCAGTTCTATCCCGATGCGTCGGCTCCCGAGGAGCGTGTGCATCCTGGCGTGTATCGACGTAGAAAGGGGCGGGTATCCCTTCACTCCCTTGGTGGCCCTGGCCTGGGGTATAGGGTAAACGAGATAGTGCGCGACCTCGGCGTGGCTTCCTGTACGAGTGGCCGGCAATGAACACCACTATCCGCATGACCAGGTCATTCCTGTCAAAGGCACTCTATTTTGTCGTTGTCATCGGATTGTGGCAGGCGGCCATCACGGTTTTCAAGATCAAAGAGTTCATTGTACCATCACCACTTTCGGTGTTCCAGGCTCTGTTCTCTCCGGAGATAGCACCCCAGTACCAGTGGATGACCCATATCGGCACCACCATGGGCGAGATCCTGGCGAGTTTTACCTTCACAGCGGTATTCGGTTTCATCCTCTCCCTGTTCATCACGTGGTCTCGCTTTGCCAGGGCTGTTGTGATGCCGGTAATTGCGGTGTTCAATTCCCTGCCCAAGATCGCGCTGGCTCCACTCTTTTTGATCTGGTTTGGCTACGGGTTTGCGGCCAACGTCATGATAGCCATCCTGGTGGCCTTCTTCCCGGTGGTACTCAATACCACGACAGGCCTTGATTCAGTGGACGAGGACCTCCTGGATCTGGTGCGTTACCTGCATGCATCCAAGTTGCAGATCTTCATCAAAATCCGGATTCCGATGTCCCTGCCTTATGTTTTTGCAGGGCTCAAGATAAGCGCAACCCTGGCGGTTGTCGGCGCCATTGTCGGTGAATTCGTGGCCTCCAGCCAGGGCCTGGGTTTCCTGATCAAGGATTCACAGGCAATGATGAATACACCGCCCATGTTTGCCAGCCTCCTGCTGATTTCTGCGATAGGTCTTGGTCTCTTTTCATTCATCGCTCTGATGGAGAAGGTACTCATGCCCTGGAACCGGCCTGCATCGGAGGAGCTGGGATGAAGTACCTGAAGACACCTTTGGTGATATTCGTATTGCTCGTGATCTGGCAGACAGCGGTCATCCTGTTCAAGATACCTGAATACATCCTGCCTACACCGGTCTCCGCCCTGGAGCATTTGTTCCTGCCCCAGCCCGATGCGGACTACAACTGGGTGATGCACATCAAAGCGACGCTTCTTGAAATCGTGCTGGCCTTTGCCGTCACCTCGGTAGCCGGGATCTCCATAGCCATACTTCTGGCCTGGAGCGATGCTATCCGAAGGGCAAGCATGCCCCTGTTCGTCTTCATCAATTCCCTGCCCATCATAGCGGTCGCACCGCTGCTGCTTCTCTGGTCGGGCTACGGCCTGAAGACTAATATCATCATAGCCTTCCTGATCTCCTTTTTCCCGGTTGTAATCAATACCGGCACCGGGCTTGCATCCATTGAGGAAGAACTCCTGGATCTTGTCAAATACCTTCATGGTACCAAGCTTCAGGTTTTCATGAAGCTTCGCATACCCAACTCGCTGCCGTTCATCTTCACTGGCCTGAAGATCTGTTCCACAATGTGTGTAGTCGGGGCCATCGTGGGTGAATTCATAGCTTCGGACCGGGGTTTGGGTTACATCATAATCAACTCCCAGTACACTATGGATTCCCCGCCCATTTATGCCGGCCTCATGCTTGTCTCGCTGTTCGGGGTTGCCTTGTTCGGTCTGGTCAGCCTTGCGGAACGCTTGTGCATTCCCTGGGCGAGACCAGCCGGCCAGGAGCTTTGATTCGGTGGTGACGTGCCCTTTACGGGGGTACGCGATTTCTATTTTCTGCGAGGAGGTTCGCACATGAACAGACGGATGGTAGCGGCTCTGGTTTTTGCCGCGGCGATGACGGCTGGGGCCTTCGCCCAGACCACGAAGATCAACTTCCAGCTGAACTGGAAAATTTCCGGCGACCATGCTCCCTACTATGTGGCCATGGAGAAGGGATGGTTCAAGGATGCCGGACTTGATGTGAATGTGATGATCGGCCAGGGTTCGGGATTCACCGTACAGATGGTTGATACCGGCAAGGCCGATATCGGCATCTCCGATGCACCCGTCCCCATCGAAGGCCGGGCAAAGGGTGCGAACATCAAGATTGTCGGCATCATCTTCGACAAACACCCCAACTGCATGTTCTTCTGGAAGGACTCGGGAATCACCAAACCCCAGGACCTGAAGGGCAAGACGGTAGCAGTCCCCGCGTCTGACGGACACAAGGTCATGTGGCCGGCCTTTGCGCAGTTGATCGGCCTGAACCCCGATGACGTGAAGTTCGTCAACATCGAACCCACTGCCAAGCCTGCAGCCCTGGGAACCCGGAAAGCCGATGTGGTCTTCGAGCTGTATACCGGCAAACCGTTCATGGAGAAGGCCGTGCCAGCTGACAAGCTTGGTGCAATAATCTGGGCGGATTACGGCTTCAATGCCTATGCCCACAGCTACATTGCCAGCGATTCCTTCATTGCATCCAATCCCGAAGCCCTGCGGAAGTTCCTGCAGGTGGTGTACCGCGCCTGGGACTACACCCTGAACAATATCCCCGAGGCTATCAGCATCCTTTCCAAGTACCACCCCATCAACAGGGATGATTTTGTGGCCAACCTGACTTCGGTGCGCGAGTTCTTCAAGACCGACCGGTACCGGAACTTCGGCATTGGCTACATCGATCCTGCCCGCATGAATGATACGATCAACATCGTCAAGGAGAAGGGTATCGAGATCAAGGGCGTTCCGAGGGATTACTACAATCCTGACTTCCTGCCGAATCCTCCCTTCAAGTTCAATTTCTGAGAATTGTGTACCGGTCCTGCGACAGACTGCAGGGCCGGTGCAGAAAAACGATCACCTGACAAGGCGGCTGGAACGTGAGTGAAGACAGAACCCCGATAATTTCCATCAGGAATGTGAAGAAGACCTACAAGACGAGGAATACGGAGCTGGAAGCCCTTGGGGATGTAAGCTTCGACGTTTTTCCCGGGGAATTCGTATCCATCGTTGGCCCCTCGGGGTGTGGCAAGACCACGCTTCTTAAAATCCTTGCGGGGTTGCTCCCCCGGACATCAGGAGAGATCGTTGTAGATCCAGCCAACTTCAACATAGAGCGTGAAGTTGGCTTCGTGTTCCAGAAACCACTGCTTCTGCACTGGAGAAAGGTTCTGGACAATGTCCTGCTGCCGATAGAGATCCTGAAAATAGACCGCAGGAGCATGGTCGACAAGGCACGCAGCCTGCTTGCCCTGGTGGGTCTGGAGGGCTTCGAAGACCGGTACCCGAACGAACTGTCCGGGGGCATGCAGCAGCGGGTCTCCATAGCCAGAGCCCTGATCCACGATCCCAAACTACTGTTGATGGATGAACCCTTCGGCGCCCTGGATGCCATTACCAGGGAGAGGTTGAACATGGAACTTCTGCAGATCTGGGAGAAGACAAAGAAGACCATACTGTTTGTTACCCATGGCATCAACGAGGCCGTCTTCCTGTCGGACCGGGTTGTGGTTCTGACAGCCCGGCCATCCCGTATGGCAGCCTCCCTGGACATCAAGCTGCCCCGGCCGCGGGCTCAGACAGTCCGGACCCATCCCGACTTTGGCCGTTATGCCCTGGAGATATACAAGGATCTTGAGCTCAGTTGAAGGGGGAGCGTATGCCCGGTAAAAACGTTTACGGCATCGGAATCCGGGGCGCTGGCCAGGTGGCACGGCAGCATGCCGAGGCCATCGCGGCCAATCCCCATCTGCGGCTGGCTGCCGTCTGTTCCCGGACAGAGGCGGGCGCGGAAAGACTTGCCCGGGAGTAC
>MIBM01000009.1:0-3420 GCA_001830645.1 Spirochaetes bacterium RIFOXYC1_FULL_54_7 | reverse complement strand
CAAGGATGGCAAGCCGGTCAAAGTATATGCCTTTTACGAAGACATGCTGGCCGACGGCGAGGTTGATGTCGTCTCGGAATGCATGCCCAACTACCTGCATGCCAAAGAAGCGATAGCCGCCTTCGATGCGGGCAAGCACCTGATTCTGGAAAAACCCGCTGGGATCAACCGGGATGAACTGGCCATGCTCAGGACTGCCAGCCGGAAGGCCGGCACCAGAAGTGTGGTAAGCTTCGTACTCCGGTGGCATCCCCTGGTTGCCACGATAAAGAACCTTCTGGACCGCGGTGTGATAGGACAGACGTATTTTGCCGGGTTTGATTACTGGCATGGTATCAAGTCCAGCTTTCCGAGTTACCAGTGGATCCGCCATGCGGAATATGCCGGTGGAGCCATGATAACCGGTGGCTGCCATGCAGCCGACCTTGCACGGTACCTCAAAGGTGAGGTTGCGGAGGTGTCTGCCTATTCCATGCGTTCAAGGCAGGATTTTGACTACCCCACCACGATCTCGGCAACCGTGAAGTACTGCGACGGCTCCCTTGGCCGCCTCTCGGTATCCCTTGACGGTATCTGCATACCTTACCAGTTCAATATCGACTTGCTGGGAACCCGGGGTGCCATACGGGACAACCGTTTGTTCTCCCACGAGCTCTTTCCTGACCAGAAGGAGTTTTCCCTGATTCCGGGAGATACCCCCAATTCAGGATCGGTTGCCCACCACCCCTTCAAGAACGAGATAAATGACTTTGTCGATTCGATTATGAACGGGTCACCTGTGCTGTCGGATGTGGAGGATGCCTGCTGCTCCATGGACCTGTCCTTGGCGATCACCGAGTCGGCCCATACCGGCAAACCGGTGTCCTTGCCCGGCGTTGACAGGAATTCGGATAATGCCCAGTAAAACTGTTTCAACCCGGCGGATCAGTGAAATGACGAGTCCGCAATTTTCACAGGCGGTAAAGGTCTGCGATACGCTGATTCTGCCTTTGGCCTCGGTGGAGCAGGGCGGTGGGCATTGTCCACTGGGGACGGACCTTTTTTCCGCAGAGGTGGTGTCACTGTTGATCGCTGGGAAAGCCGATGCTTTGGTCGCTCCGGCCATTCCCTATGGCGATGCGCTGGAACTGGAAGGTAAACCAGGAACTGTCAGTGTTGCCTCCACCGTGTTTGAAGCGTATGTCGGAGCGGTTGCGGAATCCTTCCTCCGGCAGGGTTTTCGCACGATTGTTTTCCTGTGCTGCCACTCACTGGACCTGAGGGCGGTGGATGGTCTATGCAGACGGCTCCGCGTGCAGGGTTTCTGCGTCGGGGCTGTGGATTGGTGGAAGGCAGTCGGAGCCGCCGCAAAAGGCGAGACCGGGTCGCGCGAGCCCTTCGGACATTGCGGGGAAGTGATCACCAGCGCCATGCTGGCCCTTACCCCTGAATTGGTTGATCTTGACAATGCCCAGGATGAGGCTTCCCTTCCTGGCCTGGCTTTTGCGGGGCGGCACGGGCCTGGTTCACCCTTTGTGGCCTATGGAACCTTCAGCGACTATTGCCTGTCCGGCGCCTGGGGAGAGGTACGGGACCACGCGACAGCCACGAAAGGCCGAGCCTGGGTGGATGCGGCTGTAGAAGAGTCTGCCCGGTTCATACGGGAGTTGCGGGAAGCACTACCACCAGGATCAGGGTTTGAGCACTGAACACAGCTTCAATTCAAAGTCCCTGCACAAACCACTCATAAACAGCTCTGAACGTATCCTTGCCGGCAGTGTCTGTCAGCTTGACATTGACTAGTATCATGGAACGGCCACGTTCATCGAACTCTTGCCTGAAACGCTGGATGTCCTCGGGGTCTATGGCTGTGTGGGCGGTCAGGTCTGTCATGGCTGCGCCCCGATACTTCACCTCTGCCCTTCGCAGGACAGGCAGCGTCTTTCCATACAGATCGGGAAAGGCTTCCTGCAGGCATTTACCCGAGGCTGTTTCGGCCAGGATGAATTGTGCGCCTGCATGGGCAGTTCCCACATGATTGAGGGTTTTCCCGTCCCTTGGCATTGTGAGCCGGCCATCCGGATTGTCTTTCAGACCCAGGAAATCAGCCAGTGGGAGTTGTGGAAAATCCATTTGTTGCAAACCTTTCAATGCCAGTGATAGTGCCGATCTGGACAAAACCAGGCTCCCTGGATTGTATGGGTTCCTGGGCCAAGCCCCGCGTAGTGTACCATGTTCCAGTGGATAAGCCAGCTGGCAAACAGCATCTGGTGTGTCGCAGGAGATGTTGATGTCAAATAATTGTATGCACTCATCACCGACGCCTATGTGGATGCAGGATTCGTGTTGGTATTCCCTGGATTCAGGGCCCATGGCACGGTCAATGGCGTAGCGGCCGAGGGCCAGGCATTTGTAGATGCTTATGATAATGGATCGTATCTGATGCCCATCTACTACGCCAGGGACCTTCTGCATCTGGTAGAGGACCTGGATTCGCTGAATTCGGTGCCATGGTCAAAGGTTGGTGGAGGATACACCGCCGATACGGATGTCCGGGTTGATCTTACAAAGATTCATCTGGTTGGTCATTCGAATGCCGGTGATGCCATTCTGACTGCCTTGGCGGTTTCGGGTGAAGATTCCACGATATCAAACGTCATAACAAGCGCCGATATCTGGTCAGGATGCTTTCCAACCAGGTACGGACAGGTGGAAGCCTACTATCCCATGCAGACTTCATCCGAAGCCTTCCAGGCTGGAACGGGTAGCCTGGTCTGGAATGCTACGGATACTCCTACCGCTGGTGGTTCTGCCAACCCCAACTTCGTGCATGGCTGGCCCGCCGACTGGATGGCCAACAGTACAACCGAGACAGATATCAACAATGAATTCGCTGCATGGAAGAGTGGCTGGCAGAACGGTTATATAAACAAGACTGTCAAAGAGGCCTTGACCATCAAATATGGCCAGATGGTTACCACCTTGAATGGTTATGTAGAGGGCGAGACTGGAATCACGGTAGGAAATGTTGGTGGAGAGACTATCGCCATCACCGATGGAGCCGCCGTCGGAGACCTGACAACAGTGGTTGTAACCATCGATCCCACCCTGAAGGCCAAGCTGGATGCGGTCAGCGCTGTCAACTACCCGGAATATCTGGTAGATGAATCCATCTTGTTCCAGTTCTCCGACCGTGACTACTATTCCTGGCCGGAGTTGAACGAGGGTTTGCGGGATGAGATAAATGCCTTGGATGGAAACGCCCATTCTGTTAAATACGCTGGCCATACCCACGAACTGAAGCTGAGTACGCGTGCCTGGTACCGGAACGCAGGTGCCGTGGTAAGCACTTCCCTGTTCCCCACTGCTGACTTGAATGGCTACACCACGGCAATCGACCGGGGGGTAACGCTTGCCTCGACCGGGACCTTCCCTGCTTCT
>MIBM01000008.1:1372-3380 GCA_001830645.1 Spirochaetes bacterium RIFOXYC1_FULL_54_7 | reverse complement strand
GGAGACGCTGGCGGCCGTTTCCGCATATTCTGCCGCTTCTTCGGGGCGGCCTGGCCACACAAGGCCCCAGGTGTCTATGAAGATCTGGCCGCCTATCTGTTCGGCCACCGTGGCTCCATTACGCGCGATGGAGCCTGATTCCGGAGCGGGGATACCCGCTTTCAGGTTCAGGTAGGCCGTGTGCTCGGTGCTGATGCCGTAACCACCCCACCAGAACATGCCCTGTCCTTCCCGGGCGTAATCCAGCCAGGCCCTGCCCACATCGGCTGCCTCCAGCGGCTTGTCAGGGTCGCCTTCGATCAGGGGGCGTATGAAATACACCGGGCCGTTTGCGTCGTCATCGGCGGCAAAATTGCGGTAAGACTTGAGGTACGAGGTAACCTCGCCGTAGATCTCCCGGATGCGCTCGTAGGTCCAGATGGCCGGTTCTACCGGGGCTCCCAGTCTGATGCCTATGTTCTTGCCTAAAAAGCCCGCATAGACCCGCTGTAGATAATCGCCAGGGATGGACATGTTTTCTCCGTGCTTGGATTGGAATAGCGCTCGATGGCCGGCTGGCTGGATTGCCGGCAGGCCGGAAGAAAGGTCCCGGAGGCAAGGTGGAAACCCCGCCGCCGGGACAGAAAGTACAGGCAGTCTTCTTCCCGATGCAGGCCGCTTGCTGCCGATGAAGCCAGCAGGCTGCCTGCAGGTCAGATACCGCCGTTTATTTCAGGACGGTGGCCGCGTATTTGGTAATCTCGGTGCCGCCGGCCTTGTTCCACTTGTCAACGAACTCGTCAAAGGCGGAGATGGGCTTCTTGCCCGTCACAATGTCGGCCACATACTCCTTGTACAGGTTGGTCATGGCATCCCAGTTGGTTATGTACTGCTCGGGTATCAGGATGGTCTTGTCCGGCATCATGTACTTTTTGGCCATTGCGCCTGATTCTGTGGCAGCGGGGGTCATGATGGGCCTGGAAAGTGGCTTGTCCGGCTTGAAGCCGTTGAAGGAGTCGCCGAACCAGCCATTGTACCACTCGGAATACTTGTCGGTGAGCACGTACTGCTTGCCGTCATCGATGAAGTGCAGTCCAGGCATGCCTAGCTTGGCTATCTTGAGTCCCGCGGGACTCCACATGAAATCCAGTACCGCAAAGGCAGCATCCTTGACCTTTGAACTGGTGGCAATGGCCCAGCCACGTGATTCCTTGGTCACATCGACGAAAGGCGTGTAGCCCTGGAACTTGCCCTTGGCAGGCGGCAGGGTCACAAGGTCGGTGTTCTGGGACTTCATCATCTTGTTCACATAGACATCGATGCTGCCAGGGGATACACCGGGTATCATGCCCGCCTTGCCTTCGTAGAAAACCTGTTCCTTTGAATCCCACTTCTTGGTCAGGAACTCGGGATCCAGGAGGCCATCTTTGTACAGCTTGGCGTAGAATTCCAGCTTCTGCTTCTCGAAAGGTGTTACCCGGGAATAGACCCAGTTGCCGTCCGCACCCTTGAGCCAGGTGGAGGTGATGCCGAAGGACGCATCGAAGATGGCGTCAAGCTCCTCCACGCCATTGGTCGCACCGGTCACGCAGATGCCGTAGCTGGCGCCTTTCTGTGCCACCAGGTCCTTGAAGAGGGTGTAGTAGGTGTCGACCGTAGGATTGGCGGTCACAGCCTTGGCGGAAGGCAGGGAGTCATACCAGTCCCGGCGCATGACAGGGGTCCTGACCCGGGGCGGGGCTATCCAGACGATGTAGGGATAGCTGGCAAGGCGCTGCACTGAATGTGGATCCAGCAGGCTCTTGATATAGGACGACTTGTCCACATATGGCTGCATGTTTTCTAGTATGCCCTGGGCAGCCAGCTTGTCGTCGCCACCCTGGAAGTAGATGAGGTCGGGAACGTCACCGGACATGATCATAAGGCTGAGCTTTTCGGCGTAGTTGCCTGCAGGAACCTTGACGATCTCGATGTCCACCATCTTGCCTGCCGCGGCCATACCCTCCTCTATGAGTTCTATGAACCGGGC
>MIBM01000008.1:790-1349 GCA_001830645.1 Spirochaetes bacterium RIFOXYC1_FULL_54_7 | reverse complement strand
CCTTCAGGACCAGTCGTACCTTGGCTGGTGTGCCCGGTGCTGCGCTTGCCGTTTCAGCAGCGCCGGTAGCCCAGACGTTGCCCGCAAAGACCGCGAGGATGGCTGTGAGGGCGATGAGAACCGTGATTCTCCTGTTCATGAAAACCTCCTATTCCTTGACTCCGCCTTCCATGACTCCCTTGGTGTAATACTTGAGGATCAATGGATAGGCTATGAGGACCGGTAGCATGGCTACGATGATGGTGCTCGCCTTGAGCGCACCGTAGTTGAGCCGGGCAGCCTCGTCATAACTGAAGAGTGCGCCCGAACCTATGAGTGAAGCCGTATCGTCCAGGACGACGAATTGCCGTAGTATGAGCTGGAGCGGATATTTGTCAGGATTGCTCAGGTAGATGCTGGCCCTGAAATACTCGTTCCAGTGGAAGACCCCGTAGAACAGGCCAAGCGTGGCCAGGGCCGGCATGGCCAGAGGTATCATGATGCGGACAAAGATGGTGCCGTAACCGGCGCCATCCACCCGGGCCGCCTCGATGAGGGACATGGGAACCTCCTCGAAGAA
>MIBM01000008.1:0-778 GCA_001830645.1 Spirochaetes bacterium RIFOXYC1_FULL_54_7 | reverse complement strand
GATCAGGTAATAGACATTGACCGTCTTGTACAGGATCACTGCCCACAGGCTGTTCATGAGCCCTATCCGCTTGACCACGAGGTATTCGGGTATAAGACCGGGTTCGAGCACCATGATCACGATGACCAGGAGCATGAAGTACCGTCGTCCTGGCAGGGTGGGACGGGTCAGTGAGAAGGCTGCCATGGATGTGACCGTGAGGTTTATCAGTGTGCCGACCACGGTGATGATGATGGAGTTGACAATGGAACGGACGAAGAGCGGATTGGCTGCCAGCACCCGGTAGTTCACCAGCGTGAAGCCCTTGGGCAGCAAGGTCAGGCCACTGACTTCGGCCATCCTGGCTGGGTTTGAAAGGGACATGGCCAGCAGGTTCATTATTGGCACGATGACCACCACCGAAACGGAGGCCAGGATCAGGCCGATGGCCGCCCTGAACAGCAGATCCCTCGGTGATGAGGGCAGACCGCGGCGTTTCACCACAACCCCTTTCCGGTGATCCGTTTGGCCATCGAGTGGGTGCTGAGTATCAGGATCAGGCCGATTACGCCCTTGAAGAGGCTTGCTGCGGTGGAAAAGGAATACTGCATGTTCATCAGACCTATGCGGTAGACGTAGGTGTCCAGGATGTCAACCACGCTGATCACCGAGTCGTTCATCATGTTGAATACCTGGTCAAAGCCGGCGCTCATGAAGAAGCCGAGGTTCAATATGAATACCGTTATCATCGTGGGGCCAAGTTCCGGAATCGTTATGTACCAGGCCTTCTGAAGCGCGC
>MIBM01000007.1:1493-3668 GCA_001830645.1 Spirochaetes bacterium RIFOXYC1_FULL_54_7 | reverse complement strand
GCCTGCTGGGTGAATCATGGTTTGCGCCCTGAGGAAGAACTGGACCATGAGCGGGTCTTTATTGAAGAGCTGTGCGATCGCCTGTCTATACCGTTGAAGGTGGCTCTGATTCCCAGGGGCCGGATCTTGGAGGAAGCGGGCAGGGATGGGGGGATCGAAGCCGCAGCCAGGCGCTTCCGCTATGCGGCTTTGGAAGAAGCACGGCTAGCCACGGACAGCGACCTGGTTCTTACCGCCCATACAGCAGATGACTGGTTGGAAACTATGCTCATGCGCTTTTTCAGCGGCTCGGGTACCTCCGGACTCAGGGGCATTCCGCGACGCCTGCCAACCATGGCCAGACCCTTCCTTGACATCTACAAGGATCAAATACTTCTCTATCTAAAGGCCAAAGGGCAGGAGTACAGTGTAGATTCAACCAATCTTGGTCTGGATTTCATGCGGAACCGCATCCGTCAGGACCTTGTACCTCCAGTGCTGGAGGTATTCCCTTCAGCTGTAGCTGCACTGAAGACCCTGGCAACCAAGGTCACTCTGGATGACGAAGCTCTTGAGTCATGGACGGAGAGCCTGTTTGATGGTCACCGTCTGCCTTCGGTCGCCTTTTTTGCCGCACCCCTTGCTGTACGTATCCGCGCCTTGTACCGGTTGGGCCTTCAGGCCCTGGATGCCCCGGCCAATTCCATGCCAGGGACTGTTTATGGGACTGTTCCTGGAGGCGACCCTGGAGGAGTACCGCCGGCCCGGCGTATACCCTGGGCTTTCATGGAAAAAGCGGCATCTTCAAATCCGGCATCCGGGATTCTTGGCCAGGGCGCAGGTTTGATGATACAGGATGCCGATGGTTTCATCTGTGCATCCAGGATCCAAACGGCCAAGTCCCTGCCCGCCGGCGCTTTGTCCTCCGGTTTTTCACTTGAAGTGCAGTCTCCTGGCCGGTTCAGAATAGGCACAGGCATCGAATGTAGGATATACTGTCGGCAGGAACCCGATGGTCTGCGCCTCGATGCCTTCGAGTGGCCTGTAATCTTCAGGTCAAGGCGCTCGGGTGACGTCATCCAGCTTGGTGCAGGCTCGCGTCAGCTTGACCGCTTGCTGGCTGACCTGCAGATTCCTGCTAGCCTTCGCGATACGGTTCCCCTGGTCGAGGACAGGGCAGGCATTGTTGCCGTGCTCGGATCCCTGGCTGGTTCACGTGATATCTACCGGAGGAATGACGCTCTTGCAGGGCATTCATCCTCAGGTTTTCTCGTTCTTGAAATGAAAGGAGTCGTCTCAGACGATGCAGTTCAACGATAACAACAAGACCCCCCGCAAGCCCCTTGGTGGTCCGCCCAAAGGTTCAAGGATCTCACTGATTGTGTTTGTGGGCCTTCTGTCCGCTTCACTTGGCTTGTTCTTTTTCGATGGTCAGGCTCCCAAGCCATCCATTCCATATTCGGCTTTCATCGCCCACCTTGATCAAGGCAATGTTGAATCTGTCCGTATTGTGGACCAGACCAAGATAGAGGGAACCCTCAAGGGAAGGACAGGGGATACCCAGGAGTTCCTTACCCTCATTCCATACGCCGATCTTGGCCTCCTTGAGCGCTTGGCTGCCCATGAAGTACGGGTGGAGGGTACAGAGTCATCTCCCAGTCCCTTGCGTGTACTGGCAGAACTCTTCCCCTGGTTCTTCGCGGTTTTCCTCATCTGGATGATACTCAGGCAGACCCAAGGCAACAACAAGGCCTTCAGCTTTGGCAAGAGCAAGGCCAAGCGCTATGCCGAGACGGACAAGAAGGTTACCTTTGCCGATGTGGCCGGCCAGGTGGAGGCCAAATACGAACTTCTCGAAGTCGTAGACTATCTTAAGAATCCCCAGAAATTCGTCAAGCTAGGGGCACGCATTCCAAAAGGTGTGTTGCTCGTGGGCATGCCGGGTACCGGCAAGACCTTGTTGGCCAAGGCTGTGGCCGGTGAGGCCGATGTGCCCTTCTTCCATATGTCGGGCTCTGATTTTGTTGAAATGTTCGTGGGCGTCGGTGCAAGCCGCGTACGTGACCTTTTCGAGCAGGGCAGGAAAAGCGCTCCGTGCATACTGTTCATAGATGAGTTGGACGCTGTGGGTAGGACCCGCGGTGCTGGTTATGGCGGTGGACACGATGAGCGCGAGCAGACCCTTAACCAGATGCT
>MIBM01000007.1:0-1486 GCA_001830645.1 Spirochaetes bacterium RIFOXYC1_FULL_54_7 | reverse complement strand
ATGGATGGGTTTGATACAAAGGATGGTGTGATCATACTGGCCGCCACCAACCGCCCCGATGTGCTGGATGCGGCTTTACTCCGGCCAGGCCGTTTTGACCGTCAGGTAGTGGTTGCCATGCCCGATGTCCAGGAACGGGAGGCCATCCTCAAGATACACATGGCCAAGGTTCCTGTATCAGACGAGATCGACGCCACCCGTCTGGCCAGGGCAACCCCGGGCATGAGTGGAGCGGATCTTGCCAATATGGTCAACGAGGCTACCCTGTTCGCAGTGCGCAAGGGCAGGGAAGTTGTCGAGATGATAGACTTCGAGGATGCCCGGGACAAGATCATGATGGGTATAGCCAGGACCTCGATGTTCATCACGGAAGAAGAAAAGAAAGCCACGGCTTACCATGAAGCCGGTCACGCTTTGTTGCATTATTACCTCAAGAATGCCGATCCTTTACATAAGGTGACCATCATCCCCCGGGGGAGGGCCCTGGGACTGGCCATGTCGTTGCCAGCCAATGATGCATATTCAAAAGGCAAAGGCTGGCTTCGTGACCGCATCGTGATTGCCTATGGCGGATACGCCGCTGAAAGCATCGTATATGGTGAAACGACAACCGGAGCAGCCCAGGATCTTCGGCAGGCTACCGACCTGGCCCACAGGATGGCCTGCGAGTGGGGCATGTCCGATGAACTCGGGCCGGTTGCCTACGGACAGGAAGAAGAACCCATTTTCCTGGGCAAGGAAATTGCCCGGCACAAGGATTATTCCGAGGATACAGCCATGCGTATCGACAAGGCTGTTTTCTCGTTGCTGGATGAGGCCAGGAAGGCCGCCTTCGATATACTGGGCGATCACAAGGATCAGCTTGTCCGGCTTGCCGAGGAACTGATTCAGAAGGAGACCCTGCTGGATGAAGACATCAAGGTGCTCTTTGGCTTCAACACTCCGGAGCCGGCCTCTACCTGAGCCATCCGGTATGATGATCGTGGCCATGGTTTGTACCATGGCCACGGTATTTGCCGGTACCGGCGCATTTGCCCAATCAAGCACCTCTGGCCGAAATACGGCCCTTGCAGCCTCAAGGATTTCAGGAGCTATTTCCGCCCTGTCCCTTGGCTTCGGCTCTGAAGCGAAGGAACTGGTTGAAGAGGCTCTGGCCTATGCCCCCGCGGATCCCGATGCCAACTATCTTCGGGCCATGATAGGGCTGGCGACTGGTGAATCCCTGGCGACAGCCCTGGCCAGTATGGAAACAGCCTTGGCGGGGGATGACTACCAATTCCACGATCCCCTTGATGCAGAAATTCTGTATGCAAGCCTTCTGGTACGGGTAAAGAGGCCGGAGGATGCTCTCCGCTTTCTGTATGGCAAACCCGCTGATCCCGAGGTGCTGTACGCCGGGGCCATGGCCAGGCGCATGCTTGGTGATCTGGATGGAGAACGCAGTCTCGTAGCCGAGGCCCTGAGACGTTTTCCTGATGATCCGCGC
>MIBM01000006.1 GCA_001830645.1 Spirochaetes bacterium RIFOXYC1_FULL_54_7 | reverse complement strand
CAGAGCTAGCAGGACAGCTGCGATGAATGGACCATAGCCAGGGTCGGGTTCGTAAGCCAGCATGGCCCATTCTCCACGCAGGCCAGTTGCCGAAAACAAGGCAGCCATGCCAAGCAGAACCGAATAGATGAGGGCATTCCAGCCAGGAAAGATTCTGTACACGATGGCACCCAGGATAATGGCGGTAAAACCACGGATGAAGACGCCGGGACTCAAGGCGCCAAAGACCAAACAGCTGAGGGCAGCACCGATGGAACCCAACAGCAGCATGCCTAGAAAGGAAAAGATGGTGAACTCGAAATCCCGTAGTGATCGCTTCACTGGCGGATTGACTATCCGCGGGTTACCGCTGGTAGCCGGTCCGAAAAATGGTAGGTTCATGATTCGCTGTCCTCCCTGTGCTCCATGCCTTCAAAACCTTCACGTACTGCAGTCAATACCTCGTTCATGGTAAAGCCGTAGCTGGCTGCTTTGGTAATAAGGGGCCGTATAAGGCCATCCAGGGCACCTTCGCGCTCCACCTCGGTAAGCTGAAGCTGCTTCTCGCTGATGAAGGTACCCGTACCCTGCTGGGTGGTTACGATGCCCCGGATCTCCAGCTCGTTATAGGCCCTGGCTACGGTGTTGGGATTTATCTTGAGCTCAACCGCCAGGCTACGCACGGTGGGCAGCTGGTCTCCAGTTGCAAAGCGTCCATCCGCAATGGCGAACTCCACCTGCAGTATGATCTGCTTGTAGTACGGAACGCCGCTCTTTGGATCAAGGCTGAACTGTATCGACCGCCGTTCTATCACCGGTGCCACGTTCCTACCTCCCCGTGTAGTGTACTAGTTCTTTAATACAATAGGAGTTTAATACGACTTTTTGGGTTTGTCAAGCAAGAGGAAAAAATATTTGTACGGGGAACTTGCCGTTATCCTGCCGTGGGTTCTTCCAACTCGACCAGGGTCTGGGCCACATGATACACATGCCGGTTTATGCGGTGCAGATGGTTGAGGAGGTCCATATGTATTTCCGTGGTCTCTATGGATACCTGGAGGCCTTCATTGAGTCGTCTGAAATGTTTGCGCCGGAATTCACGCTGCAGGTCCCAACAACGGTCCGCACCGGCCAGAACGGTCCTGGCACCCGCTGCATCATCCTCAGCAAAGGCCTTCATAACCGAATGGAAGTTGTCCGATACGATACGGGCCAGGGCCTTCACGTCCTCCAGCCCCTCCTCCGAAAGATGCAGATCCTTGGTTACCAGCTTCTTGGCCCGGTCACGGATGTTGCGTTCTATGACATCCGCAAGGTTTTCAAGTTCGGCGGCAATGAACAGCAAGGCAACCTGAAGTCTGCTTTCATCAGGAGTCAATGCACGGCTGGCAACTTTGGAAAGGTAGATAACCACTTCCCTGCGCAGGGTATCTATCATCTTGTCCTGGTTCTTTATGGTCTTGGCTCCTGTCAGATCGTGGGAAATGAAAAGACGTATGCTGCCTTCCAGCATGCTGTCGATGATGGGCTTCATGCGGAGCAGTTCCTTCTTGGCTTGATACAGGGCAACTGAAGGTTCCGCAAGCATGGCATCGTTGAGGAACTGGGTTCCAAAAACTTCTTTTGGTGGCTCCGGGGGAACAAGACGATTGAATACCTTCACTGTGAACGGCAAAAGCGGGAATACGACAAGGTGGTTGATGACTGGCATCAGGGTATGAGCTACGGCTATCTGCCTGGGAAGGTTCTCGGTACCACCGGTGATCAAGGCTGTTATCTCCCGGGTCAGGTACAGGTAAAGCCTGTCATCCCGGAAAGGGATTGTGAGGAGTATGTACGCCAGGAACACCCCGATGGTCTGGAAGACCACATGGATATAGGCACTGCGCTTGGCTTCCCGGTTCAGGCTCAGGCTGCCCAGGATGGCGGTGATGCAGGTGCCTATCGATGCGCCAAGATTGATCGGTACTGCCTGGGCCAGGTTTATGGTGCCCGCTATGGCCATGGCGATGACAAGGCCGGTGGTGGCACCGGATGACTGTATGATCATGGTGAACACGAGACCCACCAGTATTCCAAGAATCGGAGCCTCGATCCTGGCCATGGTATCAAGGAACAGAGCCGATGAACGGAGGGGCTCCATGGACCTGGACATCATCTCCATACCCAGGAACAATAGACCAAAGCCGAGCAGGGCATTGGCTATATTGCGGTACCGTTTGTTGCTTGCCAGCAGATAACCGAAGAAACCAAGGGCCACAAACATGGTAGCAAACCTGGTTATCTTGGGAAAGGCGAACAGGTGGCCCAGGAAGGTGGAACCAAGCTCGGAACCAAGGGTCACCGCCAGACTTTGCTGGAAGGTGATGAGCCCTGCGCCAACCAGAACGGCTTCCAGCACCGTGGTAGCCGACGAGGACTGGTTGACTATGGTGACTCCCAAACCGGTCAGGTAGCCACGGAACTTGTTTTTGGTGAGCATGATCATGATGCTGCGGAGCTTGGCACCCGCAAGGGCAGTGAGGTTGTTGTTGAGCATGGTCATGCCGAACAGGAAAACGGCCAGGCCGCCAAGCATGTCCAGAAAATGGTAAGTTGTCATCACTTAGGCTCCGGTGTTGGTGTCTTGGTTAACTTCAACGCAGTTCACTTCATCACAGTTCACTTCATCGAACCAACAGCTGCAGGGTGCAGTGACAACTTGTCGGTCAACGCAGATTACACAGTATAGGCTGTCAGGAGCCATCATTCCAGAAAAAACACCCCATGGTTGGAGGTGAATACCGGGGGCGATCGCTTGATTATCGCCCGAATCAGTGGCTCACCTTCAATTTCCCTATTTATGAAGAGCCTTACCTCGTTGCGGCTGAAGCCCGCAGGATGCTCGAAATCCAGGTAGAGGGACAGAGCACCGGCGTAGAAATACCTGGTGGCCAGGCAGGCCGCATCGGCACTGGCCACAGGCAGGTTGAAGATGGCGATATTCAGGAAGTCTATCAGAGCGGCCCGGCTTGCCAGGAAGTCCCGGGTTTTTCTGGCGGCGGCCAGATCCTCGGCCGGTGTACCGAAGAGCACGTACAGGAAGGTGCCGATACCTGCCTCTACCAGATTTTCCAGGATGCGGTCTATTTCGTCGAGCTCTGTCCCCTTGCCCATGGCATCCAGAACCTGCTGGTCAGCTGATTCAAGGCCCAACTGCAGCATGCGGCAGCCCGATGCAGCCAGGACCTTGCAGAATCCGGGATCCAGCAGGACCTTTGAAAAGCGGGCAAAACCATACCAAGGTATGCCTGGTGACTGCTCTGCCATTCCGCGCAGGTACAGGGGAGAAACCTCGTTGTCGGTAAAATGGAACAATCCCGGACTGTACCGCTGAGTCAGCTGGCCAAGCTGGGCCATGGCAGCATCGACTCGAAGCCCTACATACCGGCCGCCCTCCGCCTTTTCCGGGCAGAAGGTGCAACGCTTCCAGGGGCACCCGGAAGAGAACGAATACGGGATGATGCCCACCGGCGACAGGTAAGGCAGGTGGCTGAAATCGTCGAAGTCTGGTTGCACGGCCAGGGCTGGCGCTGCTATCATGCTTGACTTGCGGACTGTCCCCTGCCCGACCTGATCCTGA
>MIBM01000005.1:2885-3767 GCA_001830645.1 Spirochaetes bacterium RIFOXYC1_FULL_54_7 | reverse complement strand
TCGACGCTCCTGCTCGGTCGCCGCAAAGCGCGGGCCAAGCCCGGAATACAGGGCAAGGACAAAGATAGCCACCAGGCTGGCTGCACCGGACAGTAGTCCAGCCAGGAACCCCGCACTGGTACCCACGACAAATCCTGCCAGCAGCGCCAGAACGCCATTGGCAATACCCAGAGGGGAGCGGGCGTAATCCTTGATATACCGTCGTAATTGCATGGGCTTACTGTACAATCCAAGCTGAGTCCGCGCAAGCTTGAATGTTACCCTCATGACCGGGTCACACAAGCTTGAATGAACGGCTTTCCGACTCCGGATCAATCCAGTATGGTGATTTCAACCCGCCGGTTGCGCGCCCGGCCTTGCTCCGTATCGTTGGGGGCTATCGGTTGGTCAGCACCAAGACCCCTGAAGACGAATCGGCCTGCTGGTAGGCCTCTGGCAGCCAGTTCGTCCACAATGCGCCTGGCCCTGTCCCTGGACAGCTCGTACTGTCCCTGAGGCCGGCCAACATCCGCCGCATGGCCTTCCACCAGGAAGCTGCGTTCCGGAAGACGCTTGAGAGCCTCCGCAATGGCATCCAGGCGGCCGCGTTCGGATGGCAGCAGATCTGCTCCATCGGGTACGAAGCGCAGGTCGTACAGCAACAGGACCACACCGCGTTCTCCGGGAACCACCTCGTAGGCCGGGGCTGGACCAGTTGCCGTACCTGTCGCAACTGTCGTACTCGTGGCAATTTCGGCAGTTCCGGAAGGATCAGGCTGGAGTGCAGCCAATCCCGAGACCTCTGTCGTACCAGCACCGTCCGGACCGGAAACCGCTCCTCATCCGTTCCAGTATCCGGTCCGGCGACCGTTCCAGTATCAGGGCCGGTGCCTGAGCCGGGGT
>MIBM01000005.1:0-2858 GCA_001830645.1 Spirochaetes bacterium RIFOXYC1_FULL_54_7 | reverse complement strand
CGCTGCCAGCTTCCCCACCCCCGCCGAGAAGAACGGCTATCCGCTCCCGGTCAAGCGGCAGGCTGCCACGGTGGAAATGCAGGATGAAACCTTTGAGGCGGACAGTTGCACCGCCTGAGTAGGTATAGCTCTCGTCCAAGGCTTCCCGGATGAACAGGGTAGATCCGTCTTCCGGATCTACCAGTATGTCTGCGGTCGTGCCGCCGGAGGCTCCGGTAAGAGCCGGGTCGCCCAGCCTGTCACCACCACGGTAACGCACGGCATACCGGGCACGTATGGACTGTGCGGCCATCCCGCTCCACATGGTAGGCCCGATATATTCATACTCCACCAGTACCTTGACGCGGGTTGCCGGAGCATCCGCCTTGGGCCTTACAACAACGGTAGCCTCGGCAGTCCACCGTCCTTTGGGCTGTACAGTTGCTGGCGGCGGAGTTGGCACGCCCCGGAGTATGGGGTAGCCCCGGTCTTCCAGGAATTCCACGGCACCTCCGGGTATGGTGGTGAATGCCACCGGCACGGAGGCGTCCAGCATCTTTGCTGCGGCCCGCATGTCCCGGAGTGTTTCCTCGAAGACGAGGGCCTCTCCCCGGTAAAGAGCAGAACCATCCGGCCTGGGCTCCACTACAAGATCAAGCCTGGCCTCCCGGAAGGAAAATCCGGTGTAGCGGCTGTTCTCGTAACGCGAGAAATCAGAGCGCTCGGTAATGACGATCGGGCCAGGTACAGGTGTGAATGGGGTCAGTGCCTGCTGCGCGCTTGCTGGTGCTGCAAGGCAGAACAGACAGAAATACAGGATCAGGGAGGACGCAGTTGCAGCCTTCCCGCAAAGTCCCATATCTCTCTGACTGCGCATTCAGTCACCTGCCACAGCAGGGGGACAGCCACTGATTGCCCCGGGGGCACCACTGGTCGCCCGGGGATAGCCAATCGCGGCGGCCATCCTGGTGAATTCAAGCGGACCTTCCCGTCGATAGGAGCCAAGATTCAAATCA
The DNA here is from genome assembly GCA_001830645.1 of Spirochaetes bacterium RIFOXYC1_FULL_54_7. Taxonomy (GTDB): domain Bacteria; phylum Spirochaetota; class Spirochaetia; order Treponematales; family UBA12059; genus MIBM01. The sequence goes on along the minus strand of MIBM01000005.1, from coordinate 1,863 downwards.
CAGGAGGTGCAGATATCCAAAACGGTAATCGTGCTGATACCAAGGTTTTCGGCAAGGGCTAGATTGGCCGTAATTAGATCAAGGCGTGGCAGGCCATCCTGCCGAACAACCGCGGACGAGCCGAACTCGTTTGAAAAAACTGCAGCCCGTTCTTCATCTACGGGATAACAGCAAACGCCCACACACGGGCCAATAGCCACAGACAGACGCGACGCCCTGGTGCCGAACTCAGCCACCATGAGTCTGCATGCCTCGGCCAGTATGCCTGTACCCTTCCAGCCTGAATGCAGGACTCCAAAGGCTCCCGAGTCTGGATCGAACAGGAAGATGGGCATGCAGTCGGCAACGGTAAGCACAGGGTAGGCATCCGGGTTATCGGTGACTATGCCATCCCCTTCCAGCCCAGTCAGGTCTGCCGGAACCCGGGCCCTGTAGACACGCCTCGAGTGAACCAGAGGCAGCGCAAGCACTCTATCCGGATCAAAGCCAACAGCGCGTAACCAAGCCTCGCGTTTCGGGTTGTGCACACCTGGTTGGTAACGCATCGATCCGGCGGAACGGATGCTGAGCAGGGCTACCGGAGCCCCCTGCCCGGATAATTCGAGAGTAATATGGTTATCTTGCAAAGCAGGAACGATCAAGAGACATCGCCAGCAGTCAAGGCTGCCCTGGATAACTCCTCGATAAGAAACACAGCCTTCTCCAGCTTGTCCTTGCAGACTTCAAGAGACCGCTGGAAGTCCTTGTTGGCCTTCCCTTCCAGCCTTGACAGGTTTGAAAGCGAGTCATAACGGCTTCTGGCTTCACCGGCGAGTATGCCCTTCAGGATCATCTGCATACGACCCATGGCCTCGCTGGTTTTGGTTATGATCGCTTCAGCTTCATTCTCGGCGGCATGCACTGCGGAATCCACCTTCCGCTTGCGTATCTGGATGGCAACCAGCTCTTTTTTTGCCTGGACATAGGTGGCGCCGAGTTCGCCTTCGGAACTCAACCGGTAATCAAGGGCGCGCAGGGCGTCACCGACCTGAAGTATCGTATTGTACGCATCCGTGAACTCCAGCCGATTGTCCCGCTTGTAGAATTCGCCTTCCAGGAGGATCAGTTTCAGGAAGCGGTTGATATCCTGCAGGAAGGTCTTATGGAAAAATGCCTCGATGAAACGCAGGACCCGGACTTGACGCAGGGGTGGAATGGATTCGGTACCCTGTTCAAGTACCGAATGAAGATCGGACTGTGCCTCGGCTCCCACCAGAGAGACGATGTCGTTTTCAAGCTGGTTGATCCGCCTCTCGGTACTGAAACGCTGGAAATTCCTGTCCATGCGTTCCCGCCAATAGGATTTGAAGACCGGGAACCAGTCATCACCAGGTGGCAACTGGTCTGTATGGAGGTTTGGATCCTCGTAAGCAAGTTTGATCAGCTGTTGCATAGGTACGTTGGCATTGAATTCCCTGATGACATCCAGGGCACGTTCGGCGCTGGCCATCTCCTTCTTGACTGCCACTTCAAGTTCAAAGCCAGGCTTCTGCATTTCATCATTGAGGCTGAAGGCGAAAATCGCCTCCATAAGCCGGACAGATGGAGGGCGTTCCATGGTCAGGAGGATGGAACACAGGCTGGATAGCTGGTCGAGGGCCGCATACATTGACAATTCCGTCCTGCCTGACGGGCTGGGTTGGAAGGCTCCCAGAAAACGGTCAAACAGGAAGGATGACAACTTTTTCAGGGCATACAGGTTCTTTACATCGGCACTCATGGCGCGACGCTGGTTTTCGGGTATGCCTGTCAGAGCGCCATCGAAAGCCAGAGACAAGGCATGCCTGACATCTGAATCACTGGCGGTAGGGTTGTTGGTTGAAT
>MIBM01000004.1 GCA_001830645.1 Spirochaetes bacterium RIFOXYC1_FULL_54_7 | reverse complement strand
CCTTTTAGATTGGGTGCTCTGGCGGGACCATAAAGGCTGGCCGATGCCAGGGCTTCCAGCTGTTCCGGGGCTTCGGACCAGTCTCCACCCCTGAGATGGTATTCTGTCAAGGCAGCCGCATACCATTCTGCCTTTGCGGCATCTCCTGAAAAGACAAAAGACCTGAAGATGGTCCCCGTCGATAACCATACCAGGGCAAAGCTGGCCGTGGAACAGGTGGCTACGACTACAATGAAGATGGAGTACAGCCGCTGTCTAAGGGTCATTGGGTTGTTCAAGGAATTTATAACCTATTCCTCTTACCGTCCCTATCCAGCGAGGGTGCTCATCATCATCGTTCAGGGCCTTCCGAATATTCTTGATATGAGCATCTACGGTCCGTTCATACCCTTCGAAATCGCTGCCTGAGGCGGCATGCAATATAGTTGTACGGCTGAAGACCCTTCCTGGTTCCCTCATGAGAAGAGCCAGTATATCGAACTGGATGGCCGTCAGATTGAGGGGCAAGCCGCCGGACTGGACTGTGCGTTTCACCGGATCCAGATCCAGTCCCCCATGATGGAGCGCACCCTCGGCCGGGGCTGCCTGACCAGTTTGCGATGATCGTCGCAGTATGGCCCGCACTCTGGCTACAAGCTCACGGGGGCTGAAGGGTTTTGGCACATAATCGTCTCCGCCAAGCTCGAGGCCGACGACCCTGTCGGCCTCTTCTGTCAAGGCGGACAGGAAAACAAGAGGAACCATGGATGTCTTCCGGATCTCACGTGCGACATCAAGTCCATTGAGACCCGGCATGTTGACATCCAGAATGACGCAATCAGGTGCTTCCTGCTTCCACAACCGCAAGGCCGTTCCACCGTCAAAGGCTGACAGCGTTCGGAAACCAGCATTCTCTAAGTATCGGGCTACCATATCGGCGATTTTCTTTTCGTCATCGACGATCAGGATCAACTCGGCCATTCTGTCCTCCCTGATGGATTATCAATGAAATTTTGCATGAAGACCAGCCGGCTACCACTGTCCTGAGTGACAAGTATGGAATTTCCATGGATCATTCACTGTAACTTCACATATGTAGGCTAGTTTCAGTGCAGGAGGTGCCGGAATGAAAAAGCTGTTGACCATAGATGGCATGGCTTGCGGACACTGCACGATGAAAGTGAAGTCAGAACTGATGGGTGTGACCGGCGTACAGTCGGTGGAGGTTGATCTGCTGAAGCGGTCCGCCATGGTGAGCGGTGAGAATCTGATCGACGCTGGTCTTTCGGCTGCGGTGGTTCGCGCGGGGTATCGCGTGACCAGGATCATAGGAAATCATTGACCGGGTAGCAAACCCGCAGCGTTGCGCCGCGGGTTCAGGAAACGCTTGGCTGTCGTTCAACTTGGGTCGGAATCTAGTTTGTATAACCGCCCTGCATGATGAAGAGAGGCACCTCGTCCTTGCCCAAGGCCGCCGCTTTGGCCGCTTCGGTGGGATTCATTGTGTACTGGACAACGGTTGCCATCTTCAAGGCTGATGCTGTCAGGGCCATATTCTGGGCAGAGAAGCCAGCGGTCGCATGGGACATCTGCTGGAAGAGGGCAGGGTTGGCCTTCAGGAATGCAGGTGTCAAGGCGTTGTCTACAGTGAACAGGATCATGAAGGCCGCATCAGGGATGGCCGACCGTGAAACGGCCGCCCGGGCGTCGGTGGCGCCCAACGACTTGAGGGTACCAGTATCCGGGAGATATTTCCAGGTTCCCCTGTCGGTAAGCACATAAATATTGATATATGGATTGTCGCCGGAGAACGAGATGTTCCGGTTTGATTTCGTGGCGCTGGTCACCGCGTCCGCCCCCCGGGGGCCAAGACCGGCCCAAAGCACGGTGGACAACTCGCTCAAAGGCACAGCCTTCTTTACGAAAGCCTTTGCGACCTGGCGGTTCTGGACCGCGCTCAGTAGATCAACACCAAGTCTGGTAGCGGGGCGGGGTAGATTGATATCCTGGGCAAACAGGCCCACGGATATACTGACAAAGATACTGAGAATGATAGCGCGTTTCATACAGGTTCCTCCAAAACATCAGGTTCTACCCTCGACTGCCATGCGGTGACGGGGGGAGGCCGAAGTGCCCCGCCTCTGATGATAAACTTCCATCAGGAATATTTCGGCGAAGCGTCTGTGCGTTTTGTATGGGGATTGTGTGAATTGTGGAACCAGGCTAATCCGGAACCATGCCTGAGCAGAACCTGACCATCCAGGTATACAATACAGAAGTTCTGAAGCCCGATCTTTTCGAACGGACGGAGCCCTTCCAGCCCGAGGCTTGCCTTGACCCGGCCTGGATGTGATCGAACTGCATGGAAAACCTTGTCCAGCAGCTTGTCGGTGGGACTGGGGGTCCTTCAGAGTTCCCGCACCGCGTCTGGAATTGCCTGGGAGCACCGCTGGGATTCTTTACTATAAAGGTAAATCCGAGATCTTCAAGGGATTTGAGTTCGTAGAGCAACAGAAGGTCTACGAAGTCGCTTTCTGCGCTGCGCTTCCTGCTCCGCTTGAAAGCCGCCCTCCGCCATCCATGGCTTCGGCGTTCGTCGGGGAATCGCTCCACGTATCCGCGATTTCTTTTCCGCCTCACCCCTGTATCTGTGCTAAGTGCCAGGGGACCATGTCGGTGGTGGCTATTATCGCAGGCTCAGCGGAATTTTTACGGCCCAATGGCTGAGCTATGCCGGAGGCCTCTCACCGAGCCATGCTGAATCCCTAGATTTTCCAATTTTGACAGCAAAATACCTTGGCTCTACCACAATTAACACCGGTTTTGCCGGAAAATTGAGTAGGAATGGTCGTTTCGTTGGCGAATTGTGCTGAAGTGAAGGGGAAAAACCGAATTCTGGTGGGTAAAACTACAAGCGCCGGAAATGACAGTTCCACTATTCAGAACCCCAACGCAGTCATCGACGTGCTCGGCGCGATGGGTCTGCTTGGCGGCTCTGGCTGGCTGGCGTTCAGGTTTTCCATGGAACCCGGGGTCTTCGCGCTGTGGTTCGGAGCGGCGCCGGCCGCCGCCTTCGTCGTTCTGCTCGCCCCCTACCCGAAGTTCGCCGAACGGTGGCTCGCGAATATGGAGGCGTAGGGGGCTGTTCAGGCGCCGGCCGGTCGTGGATTCAGTTCAGGATCTTTCCCTCCGTTGCGCCGAACTTGAAGTGGGCCTGGGACTGCACGAACAGACCGGTGTTGTCGTTGCGGCCCTGGAGCAGCACTTTCGGGTCGGGTTTGCCGTACGATTCAAAGGCTTGCTTCGAGAGCGTCGCGATGTCCTTGCCCTTGAGCCTGTTTATGATCAGGACAAGCTTGGTGTCGGCGAAGTCCTGCATCATGTTCATGTCGCCTTCGCTGTCCCCGGCGACGAAGATCGGGCCGTATCCGTACTTCGAGACGATGAAGCGCTCGATCGCCTTCGTCTTGCCCTTGCCCTGGGTCTGGTCGTAGCCCCGCCTGAATTCGACCTGAATCAGGCCTGCGGCGTCGCGTTCCAGCTCCATGCCGACGACACTGTCCTCGAGCCCGAAGTAGCCATACTTAGGGTTCGACGAGATCTCCTTGACCACGTCGACGAACGAGGCAGTGCATATCCAGATGTCGATCCCGGCCTCCCTGAAGGCCCTGAACAGGTCCTGCATCTCGGGCACCAGCCTGAGCCCGTTCTTCCAGCTGACCGACACGACTCCCGCCGCGCCGGTG
>MIBM01000003.1:3807-7398 GCA_001830645.1 Spirochaetes bacterium RIFOXYC1_FULL_54_7 | reverse complement strand
CCAGTAATAATCGAGGACGGCTGTATTATCGGGTGTGTCATCGTAACTTTGTGCCCCTGATAGATCTACTGGTGTTCCGACAATCGCACTCTTGTCCAATCCCGCCACAGCAACTGGTGCAACATTGATACCAGCAGTCACACCCTCGGAAATCATGGTTACAAGATCGGCACTGATAGCCACGTTGGTCGTTGTTCCACTCGATGAATCAGACAGGACAATGGCGGACGCAAGCGTAGCAGCAGGTATTCCGCCGACACGAACCTGAGCTCCTTCAGATGCAGCTTTGGCAATCGTTGCTATGATGGCTGTTGCGTCCTGGCCAATGATCGCAGTAGCCGCATTGGATGTCGCTTCGGTAACCGCACCTACAAGGGTTGCTGCAACCGATTCACTAGAAGCTCCTTCGGCAACGCCGGCCGATGAGCCTTCCGTACTCTTTCCTACTAGAACCGTGACACTGTCCGCAAGAATACTGCCGGATTGGACTGCACTGGCAATCCCTGCGACAGCGCCGGAGGACGCTGCCTTGACCAGAGTGGCGGCTGCATCCTGGTCGCCACCGGAAAGTTCCACTGCCCCAGAAGAGGTACCTTTGGAGATCGAAGCTACGAGCTCACCGACATCCGCGCTTTCTACCCCTGAGACGCCGGTATTTGTGGCGGCCTGCACCGCACTTGAAGTAATTCTTTCGATGGCCAAGGATTGAGCTTGGACAGTACTCATGCCTGACCCTACCAAGGCATCCACCGCGCTTTTAGCGATGGCACCGACTGTCGGATTGATATACTCCCGGGTAAGGCCGCCGGTTCCAAGGCTTTGAACTATGGAACCTATGGCCTTACCCGTAGCTTCCGGCTGGTTTTCTGAGGATACACCGGTAAGCTGGATAGACTTGACGGCAGCCTTTGAAATGCGTGCAAGAAGGCCGCTGATGACAGTAGCCCTGGCACTGATGGCTCTGGCAGACCCTGCACTGTCGGCTATATATTCAATATGGGTTTCCAGGGCAGCAACATACGCCGAGACCACAGCATCAAGCGCATCCATAGTAGCGGCATCACCGATGATGCCCATATCACCGATGGATGCGACGGCCCCCTCCACCGCAACCTCGGCAAAAAATTCCAGGTCATAAGATTGTAAATTGCCGATGCCAACCAGGGTTCTGGCCTGATCCCTGGAAATTCCAGCCTGGCCATCGGTCAGGACATCACCCGACCGTAGCAAAGTTGTAGCTTCATCAATATAATAAGCAACGGTTCGCTCGGTGATTATTACGGAGCCCGCAGGATCGTTCTTATCACCAGGCAGGAGCATACTCAATACGCCACAGCCAGATAAAAGCAAAACAATCATAAAAAACCCGAGTAGCCGAAAACCCCATTGCTGAATTCGATACATTTTTTCCTCCTAATACCATTTCAGGAGAGGATAAGCCCCCTTCGACAAGTGGTCAAGTTTTTTGTATTTTTATGCACTGCTGTCCGGTTAATTTGATATAGAAAAAGCAGCCTGTAATTTTGTTTTCTGAATTGTATGAATATTTCTACTATAAATGTTAACCAAGAAAAACAATGCATTCATCACAAACAGTTTCAGTCGTATATCTTAAAAGATCGCCGATATCTATAAAGCATGGTCAATACGCATACTCCATCCTTGTTGCTCTGGCTTCACAAAAACAAAGGTGCTATCGAAGCCTCTGCAAAGCGGGTCATCCAGGAAATGAAGACAACAGGATTGTTACGGGAGACGATTAGTCAACTTTTTATCTTTGAAAGGCAACCGGAATTGGATGTATAATATCAGTTATACTTTGGATTCGAAAATCAATATGACCGCGGTGATAATATAACAAATAGTATGATAATTCATCGTGTTGAGTAAATATTCACTACGTACCGATTTTCTGAAGGATTTTCAGAAAGCACCTTCCCGCATTCCCATTAGGCCCACGCGGGAAGGTGCTTCTAATTCTTTACTCGTTTGGATTTTCTATAGAGATGATACTTCGAACTCCTGAATCGGTATGGGCTGAAACGATAAGGATGGGCTGCGCGGTCGTTGTATTCCTGCCAACAGCTATACCGTCCAGATTTGCCTCCGCCACCAATGTAGCCATACCGATCGGCCCCAGTCCATCCGATCCGAGTCTGACCCTGTAGATGGAATTCGATGCCAAGTCCTGGAAGACAACATGGACTACGCCAGTAAAATCCTCAATCGCATACACAGTCCTGGATTGTATGCTGCTGGGGGCCTTGATGACGTCAGGGGTCAGCAGTGAACTCGAGGCGCTAAGCAGCCCCACAATGGACGTAGCAGTCTTATAATATAGATGTAAGGCTCCGCCTACATCCGAGGTATATACCAGATACACACCTCCCGTGCGCTTGAGAATCCAAGGCTGGTTGCCGTTGGAAGTGCCAGTATCGACGATCATGGTTGTATTCGCGTACAAGTCCATGGAATTCCAGCCCGACCTGTTGTCCATTGATGTATAATATGTTCCTGTGGCATCCTTGAACACCTGCTGAGCCCCCATGCCATCGGTACCATAATTAATCCCGGCATCGGTAATAGGCCCCATAGTGCCAGTCCAGAGAAGCGTCTTGCCGCCGGCCCCGTCTGAGGCAACCCCGGTGGTATCGTACCCGACCCCAAAAAGAATTTCGAAAGAAGAGACCCGGTACTGGCTCGGGCTCGCCGTTGTCGGTAACGTTGCAGGTGCCAAGATATCTGTTGGTATATCCCATGAACCACCCTCCGCACTCTGCCTCGAATACTTGGCACCGTAGCTTGCGCCCGAGGTGTAGGTCCACACTACAATTGTGTTTCCTACATTGTCGATATCCGCGGAGAAGTCCGTGACGGTTACCGATTCATCAATAGCATTGATTGCACCCCAGTTAAGTCCTGCATCGATGCTTCGAACGGAGTATAACTTCGACTCGGGTGTACGGTATACGTAGGACCATATAGATGGCTGGACAACGTTGACAAGGAGCTTGCCCTGGGCGACAGCAGGAATCACCGTAGTGAAGGTCCAGATCTTGTCGCCGACCATCGCAGTTCCCGCCGAGTCGGTGACAACGGCTGAGATTTTCGCGGTATAAGTGGTGGAGAGCGCCAGGTTTGCGGTCGGTGTGAAGGTTGCGGTTTTACTGACTGGGTTGTACGAGACCGTTCCAGCAACCGGCATCGTTCCCGCCTTGAGAGTAAAACTAGCTGTAGTGATAGTCCCGGAATTCATTGCCGAACTGAAAGTGGCGGTGACATTCGTTGAGGTGGCGATGTCCATTGCGTTGTCCACCGGTGTGACAGTCGTGACGGTCGGAGGAGCAGCAGCTGTCGTAAAGGTCCAGATCTTGTCGCTGACCATCGCGGTTCCCGCCGAGTCGGTTACACTGGTCGAGACTGTCGCTGTATATGTCGTGGAGTATGCAAGGCTTACAGCAGGCGTGAAAGTCGCGGTTTTGGTGGTAGTGTTGTATGAGACCGTGCCAGCAACCGGTGTCGTTCCCGCCTTGAGGGTAAAACTTGTTGTAGTGATAGTTCCGGAATTCATTGCCGAACTGAAAGTGGCGG
>MIBM01000003.1:0-3794 GCA_001830645.1 Spirochaetes bacterium RIFOXYC1_FULL_54_7 | reverse complement strand
GGTATTCTTGACCGTTGCTGTGTAGGTGGTGGAATACGCGAGACCTTCTTCGGTTGGAAGGAAGATTGCTGTCTTGCTGGTCTCGCTGTAGGATACCGTTCCCGGAACAGCCATCGATCCATCCCAGAGGGTGAAACTGTCAGAGTTGATTGTGCTGGATTCCATTGAGGTACTGAAGGTGGCGGTGATCGTCCCCAGAAGACCAAAGCCTGTGCTGTTGGCCAAGGGCCACACAGCCGTAATGGTAGGAGCCACAGGGGCTGATGCCGTCGTGAAGGTCCAGATCATGTTGTCGACCATCGTCGTCCCCACCGCGTCTGTGACAGTGGATGAGACCGTAGCGGTATATGTCTTGGAGTAGTCGAGGCTCAGAGTCGGTGTGAAAGTCGCGGTATTGTTTGTGTAAGAGACCGTTCCAGCAACCGGTACCGTTCCCGATCTTAGGGTGAAACTACCCTCATTGATCGTCCCGGGGTTCATATCGGTACTAAAAGTTGCAGTGATCGTCGTGGCGATGGGAACACCCGTAGCAGCGCCTGCCGGTGAAATGGCAATGACAGTCGGAGCAGCCAAGGGCACAAGCTTCACAACCTTTACACTGAAATCCTTGATATCGCTCACGGTTCCGATGTTTATAGTCGCTGTCAGAACCACCTCGGCATCGGAATCAGCCGGCCGGGTGACTATCCCCATGTTTGTGATAGTAGCCGGTGTATTGGACTCCCAAATGATGCTTGTGCCGTACAAGCCACTCGTGGCTAAAGTGAGGTTCTGTGTTACGGAGTCTGCGCTGTCGACGCTTGCGAAACCTATGGTCAGGGACTGCTTTGCAGCAGCGACCCGGGCTGCATAAGATGTGACTGTCGCGCTCGCACTGCTTTCGCCTGCCATGTTATTGGCTGTGACAATGAACGCATAGTCGGAGGAATCGGATAGGCCCGATACCGGGTACGATAGCGTGGAGATACCTGTAATTTTTTGATCATACGAGGTGGTGCTTACCGTTGTACCAGCCTTGTAGTAGATAGTATACGAGGTAGCGCCATTCACCTGGGCCCAGGACAGGGTGACCTTCCCGATATCCGGAGTGGCCATGACTCCGTTGGGTGCTCCAGGCGCCATCAAGGCGGCTTTCGGCGTTTCGATCTTGATAGCGCTCGCATCGCTCTCACCAAAGTCATTGACGGCGGTTACAACAAAGGCATAGGTACTGCCGTTTGCAAGATCCATTACGGTCATGGAAGTTGTGGCTATTCCGCTGATCTTGTTTCCCGTTTCGGGAGTGACAGTGTTTCCCTCCAGCCAGTACAGATTATAGGAAACGGCATCGGAGACAAAATCCCAGCTCACAGTGATTTGGCCATCGCCTGCCACGCTGACCGGATTCGCCGGTGCCTGCGGCACTGTCGCAGAGGCTATCGGAGTTGCCGTTGTCATATTGCTCGCAAGGCTCTCTCCAGCCGCATTGACAGCTGTCACGATGAAGGCATATTGAGAGCCGTTATTGAGATCGCTCAGTATGAACGGAGAGGACGACGGAATCGGGACAATGGGGATTCCATCGATTTTAGAGACCTGGGAACCTTCTTTGTAATAAAGATTATAGGAAACGGCGCCGCTTACCGGTTGCCAGGAGATGCTGACATTGCCGTCTCCCGCGATGGCCTGTATGGTAGGCGAGGACGGAACGGTTACAATAGTCGGCGCTATTGGTGTGGCAGTGACAATCTCGCTTGCCGGACCCTCTCCCATACTGTTGAGTGCCGTAACTACGAAGGCATACTGAGTTGAATTGGTCAAACCGGTTACGCTTTTGGGTGAGGAGGCTGATGAGATCCTTGAATCGGTTTTGGATGCCGAAGAGCCTGCATTATAGTAGACGTAATAGGATGAAGCCGTAGTTACAGCCGCCCATGACAGGGTAACCATGCCGTCTCCGGCAAGGGCGGTAACAACCGGAGCCGCGGGAAGGGTGATTGCTACCGTCGGCGTCGCTGTGACTGTTGCGCTTGCGCTGCTTTCGCCTACCGCATTTATTGCTGTGACGATGAATGCATATTGCGTGTCATTTGACAAATTGCTTACCGTATAAGGGGAAACAACCGAAGCTCGGCGGTCTCCGTTGGTTGTTGTCACCGTCGATCCACTCAGGTAGTAGAGATTGTAGGATGTAGCACCGGAGACAGGGGTCCAAGTTATGACGACTGATCCGTCTCCTGCCGTCGCAGTCGCAACCGGGGCGTTGGGTACGGTCGAAGCGGCTATCGGCGTGGCAGTAACGACCGCGCTTGCCGGAGACTCCCCGGTGCCGGTAACTGCGGAGACGATGAATGCATATTGAGTACCATTGTCGAGCCCAGTAAAATTGTATGGTGATTGAAGAGTGGAATACCTTTCTCCAGTTGTCGTAGTTACTGTGGAACCAGCTTTGTAATAGACAAAGTAGGATGTAGCCCCGTCAACGGGCATCCAGCTGATGGTGACCTGTCGATCCCCGGGCAACGCATCGACCTCCGGTATGTTCGATGCGCTGGATACCACATATCTGACGATTGCCGAATCCGATCCATAAGAATTTTTTACTGTCAGTGTGAAGACGTATTCTCCAGGCAACGTAGGAGTGTAGCTGGCTATCATCTTCCCGGAGTTGGCAATGGCCGTGGTAGCCCCGGGGGGATAGCTCATGATCCGCCAGGAATATTCAAGACCGTTACCCGAGCTGCCGCTGCCATCGAGGTTTATGACTGCTCCGACCTCGGAGTCACCATCGTAGCCGGCATCAGCCGTCGGGGCTTGTCCCAGCAAGCCTCCTAGCAAGCTGCATCCCGACAATACAGTCGCCAGCAGAAGGGTAAATACGATGATGAATGAAAGACAACTCTTCCTTTGCATAGTAACCTCCGATGGTTTTTTGGATCGTAGATCCCCCAAACCAGCAATGATGCAAAAGTCGTTCTTCCGGAGGACAAGCTGGATCCAGCAAGTATTTATTGACAGTATATACTATCAAAAGGGTGAAAACAATAATAGTAAGTAAATAATAGTTGCTAATTAATACTATTTTACTAATAAATATCAGCACTCTGCCTGTGCAGGCAGCAGACTTTCCCTGAAACTACCCCACCCTGCAGACATACCAGGCGGCCCGGGGCCCTACCCTTACCACTTTCATGTCGGAGAATACAGCGCGCATTTCTTCTTCGCCGGTCTGGATGAAGTTGAAGTAGTCGCCGCCTTCCAGGTACTCGATGAGGGTGGTAAGGGGGTGGCGGTCCGGCGTGTAGTCGTGCAGGAGGACCAGACCGCGGGACAGACGGCGCATCTCGGTGAACAGGCGGTGGCGGTCGTCCTTGCGCAGGCCATGGGCCACGTAGGCAGCGCTTACATGGTCAAAGCTGTGGTCTGCCAACTCAAGGCCTTTGAGGACGTCGCCAAGTGCGCAGGAGAGGCCTTTTTTGTGGGCTTGGGCCAGCATACCCGGGGCTATGTCCACACCCTGGGCGGCCCAGCCTTCCTTTCTCAGGGCATCGGTGAATGCGCCGGTTCCGCAACAAACCCTTTCAAAGATGGGGAGGCTCGTTGATGATCTGGGCCAGTTAAAATGGAAGCCATACTGGACAGACGTATTCTTCTCTTCATCATGGATCATGCCACAGATTTGTCTTATCATTGGCTTTATTCTGTGCTTGAATCCGGAGATAAGGCTTGACTATGGCCTTAGCGGTTTTTGACAGGAGCAACCTCAAGGATCTGACTGTCTGGAGGTCTTCCCTCCAATACAAACCCTGGATCTT
>MIBM01000002.1:6039-6850 GCA_001830645.1 Spirochaetes bacterium RIFOXYC1_FULL_54_7 | reverse complement strand
GGCAATTTCCTGGCGGTACTGGACTTTTACTACAAGAAGGGCCGGCTGGAGTTAATGACCAGTGGAGCGACCCATTCATTCCTACCCATGTACCGGGCTTATCCGGAGTCCATAGCCGCCCAGGTGGAAAACGCTGTCGTGACCTTCCGCTCGGCTTTTGGCCGGTCCCCGTCGGGATTCTGGATGCCTCAGCTAGGCTGGTACCCGGGCATCGAGAAGACCCTGAGCGCCTATGGCCTGCAGTACACCATTGTCACTACCCGAAGTGCTATGCTTGGCAAGCCCACTCCGCTCACTGGATCCTATGCTCCCTTGTCCTGCCCGAACGGTTTCATGACGTATGTCCGCGATGTAGCAGCCACAGAGTCTGTGTGGTCCGAGACCGACGGTTATCCAGCGGATCCTGCGTACCGTGACTTCTACCGGGATATCGGCTTTGATCTGCCGGTTGATTATGTCGGTCCATATATCGACCAGAACCAGGTGCGCACCTACACAGGCTTTAAATACTGGGCCATCACAGGCCATACAGACCAGAAGGTGCCCTATGATGCCGATCTGGCCAGTGCCAAAGCTGTGGAACATGCCGAAAACTTCCTGTACAGCCGGACACGGCAGGCACGCAAGGCTGCAGCCCTGATGGACAGACCTGCCCTGATGGTTGCACCCTACGATGCGGAACTCTTCGGGCACTCGTGGTTCGAAGGCTTGCAATGGCTGGAAGCCCTCTTCAGGAAAGCCCAGGGAACCTCCGAATTGCGCTTTGTGACCCTGGGTGAATACCGCAAGGAATATCCCGAGGCCCAGAAAT
>MIBM01000002.1:3789-5995 GCA_001830645.1 Spirochaetes bacterium RIFOXYC1_FULL_54_7 | reverse complement strand
TGCCGCCGCCTGGCTGGAAAAATCCAACGCCTGGATATACCGCCACTCCTTCAAGATAGCTGAGCGCATGGTGGAGCTGGCTGAACGCTTTCCGAATGAAAGCGGCCTCCGTGAACGGGTGCTCAACCAGGCTGCCCGTGAAGCGCTCCTTGTACAGGCCTCTGACTGGCCCTTCCTGTTGCGCGCGGGCAAGTCAGGTTCCTTTGCCCGCAAGCAGATAGAGGATGCGGTTACCAATTTCTGCAGGATTTACGAGATGCTGTGCGCCAACACTGTTGGAACCGAATGGCTGACCCATCTGGAGAAGCGCAACAACATCTTTCCCAACATCAACTACCGGGTGTTCAGGCGCAAGCGCTGAGCCAGGCAGGCAGCGTGTTCCCCTCTATGGCAGTCAAATTGTTAAGCGCCAGGATAATGAGGCTTTTCAAGCCACGGAACCGCTTCGGGATAGTTGCCATGGACAGGATAGCGCCACGGATAACGAGGATCAGGCTTGCCCCGGAATCAGGTAAGGTTCGGCCATACCTCGCTGGCCAGTTCACTTTCATCCGCTTCGATATTCCTGGTCTGCCGTCCAAAGACCATCCTTTCACCATTTCGAATCCTCCGGGGGGTAGTTTTATCGAAATCATGGTCAAGGGTACAGATGTGTGGACCCTGGACCTGTATGACCAGGCGGAAAACTTCCCGGGAGTCGGTGAGGCCTGGAAGGCCTGGGTCGACTACCCGTATGGTGATTTTTCTACGGAACGGGCCGGAGCAGGTCCCTGGGTCTTCCTGGCTGACGGGATAGGTATAACTCCCTTTCTGGCCATGGCAGGGGGCAGGCTCAGTGACGACGCGAGGATTCTGATCTTATGGGCTGCATACAACAGGGATGAGCTTGCCGGCTTTGAAGAACTGTCGGCAATCAACGCACGACGACCTTCCATCCGCATGGTTCCCGTGCTAGGACATGATCCCATATGGACAGGCCGCCGTGGCCAGCTGGACAGGCAGGCACTTGAAGATCTGGCTGGGCGGGAGCTGGCAGATCCGGAGACCAGGTACTGGATCAGCTGCCCGGCATCCCTTCGGCGGGACCTTGTCAAGATCCTCAAAAACCTCGGTGTTTCACGGAGACGGATACGATACGAGGATTGTACTTCATGACAACCAATGCACTGCGCATCGTAAAAGCCCTTGGCATACAGGTCAGGACCATCGAGTACGAAGTAGATGAGGAAGACTTGTCCGCCATCGCCGCAGCCACTAAATCCGGTATCGATCTTGACCGCATCTTCAAGACCCTGGTAGCGGTGGGTGACAAGACCGGTCCTTTCATGTGTGTCATCCCCGGGTCAGCTGAGCTCGATCTGAAGAAGGCAGCCAAGGCCAGCGGCAACAAGTCGGTGGCCATGTTGCATCTTAGAGATCTTGAACCCCTTACCGGGTATCAGCGTGGTGGTTGCTCCCCGGTGGGATCGAAAAAACGAATGCCTGTATATGTCGATGAAACAGCCCAGTTATGGGAAGAACTGTCCGTGAGTGCCGGCCACCGGGGGCTGCAGATGCTGCTGGCGCCTGATGAACTCCTGCGGGCTTCGGATGGTGAGTACGCGGATTTGGTTTAGCAGCTTGTTGAAAAATGACGTTTTTCACTATCCCGCAAATGGCTCAAACCTGTTTCGTCCATAGTACTTTGGTACTATACGAACAAATATGGATGAATGAGGGTTATCTATCTCCTTGATTACATGTACCCGCCGGACTAGGCTATACACAAGGTTTTATTAACAACAACAATACTACATCCAGGAAAATAGCGCAGGATGTTGCTTCCTTGGCCTGTGCGTAAAAAGGTTATGCCATGATCCGTTCTGGCTTGCCGACCGTTCTGCCCGGATTCCTGTCCAGATCCTTGTCCAGGCTACTGAAGTCCGGGGTTCTTCTCTATCTGTGTTTTACCATACTGGAACTACCGGCCGAACCCGCACTTCCTCTGTCCATCGATCTGGGTGTGTACCCGGAAGGCAATGGAAACGTAACCGATGCCCGGCTTGACTGGCGCTGGACCGATCACTTGTCAAGTACCGCAGGCTTCTCCTTTGCCAGTACCAGTGACAGCGGTGAATTGCCCGGATACGGTGCGGGTGCGCTGTACACGGTCATTTCCGGTGACGGCAGCATGGTTGTCTCTCCTGTGGTCTGGTCTGACCGCTTG
>MIBM01000002.1:0-3769 GCA_001830645.1 Spirochaetes bacterium RIFOXYC1_FULL_54_7 | reverse complement strand
CTACCAGAGTGTGGGTACCCAGGTGTTCGACAACGAGGTCTCAAGCTGGCGTGTGGGAACGCCACTGAGAGCCGGACTTACAACCCGGCTTGGACCGGTTGAGTTTGGCTGGGACCTCGTCGTATGGCCACTGAGCCTGTACAGCCTGGACCAGACCCAGAGTTCCTCCTTGATCGCCCCGACCGGAACCCTGCAAACCTTCAGTTTCATAGGGCCTGAACTTGATCAGGATTTCAGGATCCAGGCATTTTCATTGTTCTGGATAGGGGTCAGCCATGAATTCCTGTGGCTGTCCGTGCCCAGGCTGGTACAGAACGATGAAGGTGATGCCTGGACCACGGTTATCGAGGGCCGCACCAACCAGGCCTTCCGTTTTGTAGGCGGCCTGAGGCTCCCGGTGCCCATGGGAGCCCTTGATCTTGGGCTTGGATGGCGGCGTACGACCAGCGTAGTGGATGACGGCGATGCGACCGAACTGGATGAAGGCCTGGCCTTCGAGCTCCGGCTCGTAGCTGGCCGCTGAGGGGGATGAAATGAATACAAAGATGAAATCACGGTATCCGGAAGCCAGGCTGGGACTTGGCCTTCCGGGTATTATACAGATTGCCTGGGTGTTGATCATAGCTGTCGCGATCATGGTCATGAGTGCCTGTACCATCGTGCTGTCAGCCGAGGTCGGCGGTACCAGTTCTGGAACAGGCGGCGTGCTGGACCCCATGCTGGCCATCTTCGAAGAGGAATTGCTGGCGGCATTCGATGCATCCCGAAGCATGGCTGGTGTGCCCTCGGACGAAGTTGGTGATTTGCCGGCCAGGGGAATAGGGGAAACCGCTACCAGAGGTCTCGCGGGTGGCGTCAACTCCATCAAACACGGCCTGCCAAGCACTACGGTAGCCCAGGTGCGTGCCAGGGTACGTGAAACCATAGTTGCCCAAGGGCTTGAGAAGTCCCGGGATCTGGAGAAGGTGGCTCCGGCCATTGCCAGCGCAGCCGCTGAAGCCCTGGCGGACAGCGAACTTGTCGGTACGGAAGTGACGACGGCGGACCTTTCCGACATCAATGCCATAACTGCCAAGGCTGTAGCCAGGGGGCTCAATGCGCCAAGCGTTACTGGCCTGGCTGAAGGCCTTGGCACTGAGATCGAGAAGCAGGCACGCCTGGATGCCCTGGCCAGGGCAGCAGCGGCCAACGTTGATACCCTGGCCCTGCCAGCCGCGGATGCCGCTGATTCACTGCAAATGGTGGTATGGCTTGTAACTGCCGCGGGTAATACGGATGTAAGCTCTACAGGAACCGGTGACAATGATCCCGGTACTCTGTTGACAGCCCGGACAGGCTCACTGGTGCGCATAGTCGGAGCCAAGCTGGACGGCAGGCTGACAGGGACTCTGTGCAGTGATGCCCTGAATGACTTGGCCAACGCGGCTGTGGTAGGCCTTGGAGACACTGCCATACGTGATCTTGCGGATACCAAGCTTCAACCAGTCGTTCAGGACGGTGTGCTGTTCAATCTATTCATGGCGTATTATGGATTCAAGCAGGATGTGGGATTGAGTGCCACGGAGTTGCGGGGGGCCATTGATTTCGGGGAGGCCATCACCGCAATCGGTACCAGCGAGTTTGCCACTGCTGTTGCAGATGAAATTCAGGCAGAGAGAACAATCATCGTACCTGCCGCGGATACCAAGGCCAGGACTGCGGCAATAATTACAACAACTAACCCTCCGATAAACGAAATTGCCGGTGCTACAGTAGCTTTAGCCCTAGGGACTGGCAGCAGCGCCACTTGGACAAGGGGTTCGGCAATCCGGGTGGTATCCAATCTTGCAGTTAATGGAAACTTGATCATTGAGCCTGGCATCACTGTGTATGTGGATTTTGGCTGCACTATTACCGTCGGTGTGGATGGAAGCATCAGCGCCGTGGGAACCATGGACGAGCCGATTACCTTCACACGATCGGTATCTGGCTCTGCATGGGGGTCTCTGGAGATCAGCAGCAATTCCCCGATGAACCACCTGGCTTACTGCAATGTTTCCGGAGCCACCAATGGTATCATAATTGCGCACTACAGCACAAACCAAGGCATTGCGGTGATTGATAATTGCATTGTCCGCGACAATCAGCGGCATGGGATTTACGCGGAGTTTGCTCGTCGGGATGGCACACGCATGACTACAATCAGAAACTGCTACATGTATGGCAATTTGGTGGGTCAATTGGTCATCAACGAGAGTGTGGCATTGGATAGTGAGGCGCCGAATTATTTCCATGACCCCTTATCTGCCGATGGACCAGATCCAGCTGACCCTGCAAACCGAATCAAGTTCCTGGGAAATATAACCTTGCCGGTGACACTTGGCTCTACGGAGGTGCCATACTTTATCCCGGACAGTACCCTTCTGGACGTTGGTGCAAAGCTTGAGATACTGGATGGGGTAACACTTGTATTTGGATCGGAATCATACCTGCGGGTAAATGCTGGGGGATCATTACATGCGGATGGTACTGAAGCAGCTCCGGTTGTTTTTACCGGTACAGAAAAAATATCAGGTTATTGGCGAGGCCTGCAGTTCCATGACAGCAACAGTGTAGACAACCTGCTTGATCATGTAATCATTGAATATGCTGGAGGTGGTGGCGTCCTCTCATACGCCGAGGCTAGGGCAAACCTGGTTTTGACCAAAAATACCAGCACGAGCAGGATACGCATTTCAAACACGACACTGCGGCACAGTAGCAGGTATGGCCTGTATGTGGATCCCTCCTTAGCAATTGACTTGTTTGAAGCAAACACCTGTACCGCAAATGCCGCAGGTGCCGTATATATCGATGCAAACTCCGTTCATTTACTCGGAAACGACAGCGATTACTCCGGGAATACCATCGATGTAATTGCCATTGACGAAACAACCATCACGGCCAGCCAGAACTGGAAAGACCTTGGGGTGCCATTCCGGCAGGTAAGTGTTGACGGGCGTATCGAGATAACGTCAGGAGCAAATCTGACCCTTGACCCAGGGGTGACCATCGAGTTTGCCCAAGGGGCACGCTTATACATAAATGGTACTGGTTCACTGTCGGTCATCGGTACCAGTGAAAATCCGGTGATTCTGACAGGGCAGCAGAAACAGTCAGGCTATTGGAGGGGTGTCTGTTTTTACAATTCCCTGTCCATGCAGAATCAGCTGTCATATACCACCATAGAATATGCTGGATCCTCTCCCCATTCTTATGCGGAAGTAGCGGCTGGCCTGACGTTGGTCTGGTACAATTCCGACGGATCCAGACTGGCAGTTGATAATTGTATTTTCCGAAACAACAATGGGTATGGAGTGTATATCCATCGAGCTACGAATCTCACTGATTTTTCCGGAAACTCAATAACTGGAAACGCTTCAGGTGCTGTGTATACCTATGCCAATGAGGTTGGAGATTTTTCTTCTTCATCTACCTATTCTGGGAACATTGTCGATCAGTTCTATATCAATGCATCAACAGCAGTCAGCTCATCGGCAACCTGGGATAGTCTTGGTATTCCATACCGGGTTGGACCGGTCGATACAGTCCTGCAGGTCAATGCCAACCTTGTGATCAAGCCAGGAAGCGATTTTATCTTTGGCTCCAGTTCAGGGCTAAGGATAAATAATCTTGGTTCTCTTAATGCCCAAGGAACAATCGACGATCCTATCCTTTTGACCGGAAGTACAGCCCAGCCCGGGTATTGGCGTGGCTTGTTTATTTATAATTCAATGTCGACATCAAATGT
>MIBM01000001.1:13403-18806 GCA_001830645.1 Spirochaetes bacterium RIFOXYC1_FULL_54_7 | reverse complement strand
CGGTAACCTACAGCTTGGCTGGAACCAGGGCCAGCCAGTCGGGACTGGTCAGGAATTCCCAGGAATAGGCTATGGATTCCTTCTTGAAGTAGTCACCCAGGGACCAGTTACCGAGCATCTCGAAACAGGTAAGATGGCTGGTGTCTCCTACCTCGTCTATGTCACCGGTGCGGACACATTTCTGGTAGTCCACCAGCCGCTTGCCCGCGGGATGGGCATCGCCGAGCAGGTAGGGCACCAGGGGGTGCATGCCGGCAGTGGTGAAGAGAACAGTAGGGTCATTCTCGGGTATGAGGGACTTGCCTGAAATGACGGCATGGTCCTTGGTTCGGAAAAAATCCAGGTATTTCTGGCGTAGTTCGTCGGGGCTTATCATAGGATGGATAGTAATAATTGAACGGCGCATCGGTCAATGCCATGAAAACGGGTACCAGGATGATCCCGGTACCCGCTTGCAGTTCCTGTTACTGAAATCTTCAACAACCCAGACAGATCCCGCCTATTTTACAAAATGGCAGGCCACAAAATGGTTGGGTCTTACCTCGAGGAGCTCAGGTGTCTGTTCCCGGCATATTTGCTGGCACATGGGGCAGCGCGGATTGAAGCGGCAACTCGGTGGTGGATTGATCGGGCTCTTCACGTCACCCTGAAGGACTATGCGCTTGCTGGTCCTGTTGGCCCTGGGGTCCGGTACCGGGATGGATGAAAGCAGAGCTTTGGTGTAGGGATTCAACGGATTCTCGTACAATTCATTGCTGTCGCAGACTTCCATCAGCTTGCCAAGGTACATCACGCCAATCCTGTCGGAGATGTGCTTGACCATGGACAGGTCGTGGGCAATGAACAAGTAGGTGAGCCCCATCTTGTCCTGCAGATCCTCCAGCATGTTCACGACCTGGGCCTGGATGGACACATCAAGGGCTGAGATCGGCTCGTCGCAGATGATGAGTTCGGGTTCCACTGCCAGGGACCGGGCTATACCTATGCGCTGGCGCTGGCCACCTGAAAACTCATGGGGGTATCGGTTGGCATGCTCTTTCTTGAGCCCTACAGTGTTCAGCAGGTAATGCACCCGCTCGAGTCGCTCCGAATTATTGGATAGCTTATGGGTCAGCATACCCTCACCAATGATCTCCGCCACGGTCATGCGGGTGTTGAGCGATGCATACGGATCCTGGAAGATCATCTGGATGCGCTTGCGGTAAGGATGCAGATCCTTCTGCGACATGGTTGTAATGTCGTCGCCATCGAAGATGATCCGGCCACCGGTTGGCTCGTACAGGCGTACAATGGTCCGCCCTATGGTTGACTTGCCGCAGCCCGACTCGCCCACGAGGCCAAAGGTTTCTCCACGTTTGATGACAAAGCTTACATCATCCACCGCTGTAAGGTCCTGGCGGTGCTTGTTGGAGAAGGAATTGTCCATCCGGAAATATTTCTTCAGGTTCTCTACCTGCAACAGGACCTGGTCATTCTGCATCTGCAACCTCTCCTTTGGCGTATCCTTCCACGGCTGGGGCATCTTTGTGCAGCAACCAACAGACCGAGGTATGACCCTCTCCCACCTTGAAGGTCGGGGCAGCTTCCTCGCGGCAGATATTCATGGCATGGGGACAGCGCGGCGAGAAGGGGCAACCAGAAGGCGGCTTCATCAGGTCGGGTGGCGATCCTTTTATCGGGATGAGCCTATCCTTGGCATGGCTGTCCATGCGCGGCAGGGACTGCAGCAAGCCTCTGGTGTACGGGTGGCTGGGCCTGTAGAAAATATCGTCGATATTTCCCTTTTCCATGGCCATGCCACCATACATCACGATGATCCTGGAACACAGTTCGGCAATGACACCAAGATCATGGGTAATAAGTATTATGGAGGTGTGCAGTTCCTTGGATACATGCTTCATGATGTCGATAATCTGAGCCTGAATGGTAACATCCAGGGCTGTGGTAGGCTCGTCGGCTATCAGCAGCTTTGGATTGCATGACAGGGCGGTGGCTATCATAACCCGCTGCCGCATGCCACCGGAGAACTGGTGGGGGTACGCATGTATACGCTTCTCCGGCTCCGGGATACCTACCAGATGCAGCATCTCTACGGCAACCTTCAAAGCGTCCCTGCGGTTCACCTTCCGGTGACGACGGATCACTTCGACCATCTGGCTCTTTATGCTGAACACCGGATTCAAGGATGTCATCGGGTCCTGGAATATCATGGCCATGTCGTTGCCACGCATGTCGGACATCTTCGTGTTCGAATAGTTGGTTATGTCTTTTTTGTCAAAGACGATGGAACCGGCCTTGATGCGCCCGGGGAAATCTATCAGCTTCATCAGCGAGAGGGCGGACACGCTCTTGCCGCTGCCGGATTCCCCGACTATGCCGAGTATGTCACCCTTTTTCATCTTGAAGCTCAGGCCGCGGACGGCCTGTACCTCTCCAAGGTGTGTATAGAAGGAGGTCTGTAGTCCATTGACCTCAAGAATTGTATCACTCATATCATCCCCTTTTTCAGCTTAACCCTTACGCAGACGTGGATCGAGGGCGTCGCGCAAGCCGTCTCCTATGAAGTTGAACGCCAGCATCGTAAACGCAATGGACATGGCAGGGAAGAACAACTGATACGGATAAGTGATCATTCCTGACAGCGCATTGTTGGCCAGGGTTCCCCAGGACGCCATAGGCGCCGATACACCAAGACCTATGAAACTCAGGAACGACTCCGTAAAAACGGCGCTGGGTATCATCATGGCCATGGAAACTATGATAGGGCCTATTGCATTGGGTATCAGGTGCTTCATGATGATCCTGCTTCGGGAGACACCAAGAACCTTGGCCGAGAGGATGAATTCCTGTTCCTTCAAGGACAGTATCTGCCCGCGCACCAGACGCGCCATGGACACCCAGTAGACACTGCTCAGGGCTATGATGATGTTCCAGAGGCCACCGCCCCTGAACCAGACCATAAGGAGGATTACATACAGCACCAACGGAACGGAGTTGATGATGTCTACGATGCGCATCATGATCTCGTCCACCTTGCCGCCCTCGAAGCCTGAGATGCTGCCGTAGATGATACCTATGAACAGGTTCACAATGGTTGCGATAAAGGCAACCAGCAAGGAAATCCTGGCACCATACAGTATGCGGGTCATGAGGTCACGCCCGATGTCATCGGTGCCAAAGGGGAAGATACGGTTTATCCTGGATATGGAATGCTGGGTGGCGGTTTCTCCACGGTATTCCAGGGTCAAATCGTAGTCATACCCCATTTTGGATGGCAGGAGGTTGTACGAGAAATCCAGGACAACATCCTCACCCTGGTATGTGTATACATACACCTTGTTAATTACATCGCGTCTGCTGCGGTCGGCATCTATGCGGTCTATCAGACGGCCATTACGCTCTACGGCAAAGATATTGTAGTCGTTGGAGACATAGAAATATGTACCGCCCAGCTCATACAGTTTCATGATGGGAGGCAGGTTTTTGTACTTGTTCACCTGGTCAGAGTACGAGTACGGAGTGAACATGGGTCCGAACACACCCAGCAACAGGATGATGCCGATGGTTACCAAGCCAGCCATGGAAAGCTTGTTCTTCTTCAGCCGTCGCCAGGCATCCTGCCAGTAGGTAAGACTGGGTCTGCTCGTTTCGGCATCGTCGTATTTGTCTTTGATGAACTCGAATTTATTGGGGTTCATGAGTCTCACTTCTCGCTTCCGAACTTGATGCGCGGATCGATGATCGTATACGCAAGGTCAACAAGCAAGACCATCACGATGTAGAAAACGGCGTAGAACACCGTAACCCCCATGATGGTCGTATAGTCACGATTGTTTACACTATCCACATAGTATTTACCGAGGCCTGGAATGGCGAAAATCTTCTCGATGACAAATGAACCAGTCAGGATGGCCGCAATCATGGGTCCAAGATAGGTGACCACCGGGATAAGGGCATTCTTGATGGCATGCTTGCCCAGCACCGACCACTCACGTATGCCGTTGGCCCGGGCGGTGCGGATGTAGTCCTGCCGAAGGACCTCAAGCATGCTGGAACGGGTAAGCCGGGATATGAAGGACAGGGAATACCCGGAGAGGGCGATGACCGGACCAATATAGCCCAAAGGGTTGGTTATGCCGAAACTTGGAATCCAGCCCAGCTTGCCGGCAAAAAAGTAGATTATCAGCGTGGCCACCACAAAGCTGGGCACCGTTATGCCCAAGGTAGCCATGAACATCACCACATAGTCTATTGGCTTGTTCTGTTTTAGTGCGGAAATGACACCTATCGGTATGCCTACTATGATGATGAGTATGCTGGCCAACAACCCGATCTTGGCCGATGCGGGGAATCCCCCCACGATCAAGTCGTTTACGGATGTGCCGATTTTGGAATACGAAGGACCTAGATCGAAGGTAAGCAAACCCTTCATATAGTCCAGGTACTGGATGAATACAGGTTGATCCAGATTGTACTTCTCGTTAAGACGCCGGAGTATCTCGTCCGGAACCGCCTTTTCCCTGGTAAACGGACCGCCGGGGATGGAGTGCATCATGGTAAAGGTGAGCGCGGTTATCAGCAGTATGGTGATAAACATGGATACAACGCGCTTCAGGAAGTAGGATCTCATAGCTTGAACTCCTCTCGGCATAGCATGGCAGAATTTTCGGGGTGTCAATCTACGGCCGAGATGCCGGCCTTATGCGTAAACCTTTGTCGGGGGATTGAAACCCCGATCGCGTGCAACGCGACCGGGGTTTGAACTACAGACTCTTCACGAGTGCTTACTCTACAAGATAAGCGGCACTGAAGTCTACGGAACCAAGAACGCTTCGGTCCCAGCCCTTGAGCTTGGCAGAAGCCATCATGGTGTCGGAATAATGGTATACCGGGATCATGGGAACATCGTTCATCAGCAAGCCCTGGGCCTTGTACAGAGCCTCGAAATGCTCCTTGCCACGAGTCTTGGCGGCCTTGGAGAGCAAATCATTGTACTCGGGGTTGGCATACTTGGGATCATTGTAGGCGTTGCCGATTGTGAAGATGCTGAGCAGCCCGGATGGATCCATGAAATCGGTCAGCCAACCGCCGCGGGAGACTTCATAGTTGCCAGCCTTGCGGGTATCCTGGAAGACTGCCCATTCCTGATTCTCGAGCTTGACGTTGATACCAAGGTTGACCTTGAGCATCTCCTGGACCAGCTCGGCTACGAGCTTGTGGCCTTCGGAGGTGTTGTACATGATGGTGAATTCGGGGAAGCCCTTGCCATCAGGGTAGCCGGCTTCGGCCATAAGCTTCTTGGCCTCGGCAACCTTGGAAGCATCGGTTGCAAAACCATACATGCCGGCAGTCTTGAAGAAGTCCTTGCCCTCGTGGTCAAGGAAGCCAGGCGGTACGAAACCG
>MIBM01000001.1:12699-13261 GCA_001830645.1 Spirochaetes bacterium RIFOXYC1_FULL_54_7 | reverse complement strand
AGACGAAGAAGCGGTCGTCCTCGGCGATGAGTCTGGGAACTTCGGCGGATGGAACTTCAGGAATGAAGTCGAGCTCGCCGCTCAGGAGGGCCTGGTAGGCGGTTGAGGCTTCGGTGATGAAGACAGCCTTGATACCGGGAACCTTGACTTCCTTGGCGTTCCAGTAATTGGGGTTCTTATCGAGCACCAAACCCTGTCCTATGGTGTAGGACGCGAGTTTGAATGGACCGTTGCTGATGGCAAGGACGGGGTTCTTGGCCCAGGCGCCTTCGGGTCCTGCTTCAACCGATGCCTTCTTGGTAGGCAGGAAGTGGTAGAAAGACAGGAGGCTTATGATGTAGTCGGTCGGGGTGCTGAGCTTGACCTCGAGGGTCAGATCATTCACGGCCTTGACGCCCACTGCATCCAGGGATCCGCCTTCAACGGCGGCGTAGGCGCCGACGATGTTGGTGTATTCCCAGATCCAGGCATATTCGGAGGCCGTGGCGGGATCCATGCCGCGCTTCCAGGAATATACGAAGTCATTGGCAGTCAGGGGGCTGCCGTCTGACCACTTGGACGG
>MIBM01000001.1:8671-12675 GCA_001830645.1 Spirochaetes bacterium RIFOXYC1_FULL_54_7 | reverse complement strand
GCCATCAGCCGAAACATTCCAGGACTCGGCGATTCCAGGATGGATCACACCGCTCTTCTCACGGACAAGACCTTCAAAGGTCTGGTTGATTACGTCACCACCATCAGAAGCGCCGTTCAGGACTGGGTCGATTGTCTTGGGATCAGCTCCCACGTTCCAGTTCAAGTAACGGGAAGTAGCAGGGGCGTCTTGTTTACCTGCAGCGAATGCCGAGCCTAACGAGGCGACAAGCAGGACCACGAGCAGGATGGAAATCTTGGATTTCATTCGTGCCTTCCTTTGGGAAAATTCCGGATAACGAAGCACAAAAGGCTTCGCCTTACAATGGCCTCAGGTTACCGCCTTTCCAGCGGATAAACCATATTGACCGTGAAGTAGTATATTCCATGCTATTCGGGAGTGCAAGGTCCATAACGTTCAACTTTTCCAATTGATTGACTGAAAAACAAAAAAACCGGACTGCCAAGGGCCCGGTGATGGCTGTGGCCACTTGCCGTGGCTTCTTATTCCCCGTCAGGATAGCGTTCCCTGATCTCCTGTATGCGGGGCAGGACCTCGAAGAAAATATCTACCAGTTCCGGATCGAACTTGGTTCCCGCCATATTCCGGATTTCCTTGAGGACGTCATCTTCATCCCATGCTGCCTTGTATACACGCTTGGATACAAGCGCATCGTATACATCGGCGATGGCTACTATCCGTCCCCAGAGAGGAATCTCCTCAGCCTTGCGCTTCAGGGCTTTGCCTTCAGGATCGAAGCGCAGGACCTCGCCTGTGGCCGGATCCACCCAGCCTGGATAACCGGTGCCATCCCAGTTTTCGTGATGGGTCAGGGCAACCTCAGCGGCAATGGTATCAAAATCCGATTGAGGATCATCGAACAGCCGCGCTCCTGAACAGGTATGGGTCTGCATGATCAGGTATTCTTCGGGTGTGAACCTGGCGGGCTTTTTGAGGATGAGATCGGATATGGCCACCTTTCCCACATCATGAAGCATGCCTGCCAGTTTCAGAAGATCTTTGTTCTTCTCTACTTCCTTGACTGGAAGTTTATGGTGATAGGCCCAGCGTTCATACAGCTCCAGGGCATAGCCGGATACCCGGTTTACATGGGCCCCGGTCTCCTTGGGATCCCGCAACTCGGCCATTCGTATCATCCTGATGATCATCGAGCGGGTCATATAGGCCCGCTGCATGGCCACGGTGGCGTTTGACGCGAAATGGGTAACCAGGACTTCATCAGCCTTGGTGAAGTGCAGGAGCTTGCCGTCCTCATCCTTCGCGTTGATAATCTGGATGACCCCCAGGACCACATTGTTCTGGGTCTTGAGAGGCACGGTCAGCATGGATTTGGTTTTATAACCCGAGGCCTTGTCAAAAGCGACGTTGTAACTGTAAGGAGAATCCTTGGACAGGCGATAGACATCCTTGATGTTCACCAGCTTGCCGGTCATGGCCACATAGCCGGAGATGGTCTTGTCATTTATCGGGATGGAAAAGTGCGGATACGCCTGCTTCTCACCCGGTGGGAGGGAACGTTGCTTGGTGTCATTCTGGGCAAATTTGTTGCTGATCTGGTCCGCTTCCCTGACATAGATGGATCCAGCATCCGCATTGACCACCCGGCGGGCTTCCAGGAGTATACGTTCAAGAAGCAGGTCATAGTCGCGTATTTTATTTAGTTCCGAGTCTATCCTGATTATTTCCTGTACTTCTTCATTCCGGATTGCCATCAAAACTCCTAAACCAGACTACTACAGAGTATCGGCCCCAGAATAGAAGTCTAGAACAAAAATCCGCGGACGCAAAGGGGACCTGAGCGTACGGTTATCGGAAATGTCCTGCGTCCTGATACATTCTATTCCAGAACACTCCGAAAATCAGAATATTATTCCAGAAATCTGAACATACCTTTTTCGAAGTCCTTGCGGACCCTGTCCCAGGGGAAGGTCCGGCCGTTCATGGCTATATACACACCAGGGGGAAGAAGGGTAACCGCCATGAAGGCTGATCCCAGATTGAACAGGGCATCGGAGCCGCCAACCTTGAAGGGTATCATGGCACCGGTCAGTATAATGGTCTTGTCCAGGCCGGCCGGCCCCAGGACTCTGGCTGTTTCCGGCATTCTGTCGGTACCATGGGTAATGACAATGCGACGCTCTGGCGCCCGGCGGCAGGCTTCCAGTATGCCCGCCCGGTGGTCGTCCGTCATCTGCAGGCTGTCTATGAGCTGGATGATCTCCAGCTCCACAGGATAGCTTATCCTCACCTGCTTGATAATGTCCGGCAGATGGGTATCCT
This sequence comes from Spirochaetes bacterium RIFOXYC1_FULL_54_7, assembly GCA_001830645.1. GTDB lineage: Bacteria > Spirochaetota > Spirochaetia > Treponematales > UBA12059 > MIBM01. The sequence continues at coordinate 10,374 of MIBM01000001.1, read as the reverse complement.
TGAAATTCAGCTCGCCCTTGATCTCGTCATAATGCTTGTCAAAGGTGCCGCCTGTTATGATGAGCCGCACCGGATCTTCGTTCATGTCATCCTCCATGGATAGGTAGGTTCCTGATTATTGCCGGATAGAGATCGTTATACAAGCAGGCACACACCAGGGGAGTATTTTCCCTTCTGACCGTGGGAAAGTAGTCCGAAGACACCTTGCATGCCTTGCCACGACAGGGTATTTTACAAGCCATGTCCAGTGAAGACAGCCTTTTCGGCAAAAAAGTTTTCTTTCTGAACCCACCGGAAGTAATAAAAGAGGTTCTGCCTGTACTGATCGAGTCAGAATACGAGATCTATACAACAACCGATCAGTCAAGACTGGGCAGGTACCTCTGCAAGAATCCAGACTGCCTTGTTTTCGTCAATATAGACGAAGGAGAAGATGAGAGGGTCTGGAGATCATGGATCAGATCGGTCAAGGACAATGCTGCCAGCGCAGTCACCAGGTTCGGTGTCATTACCATGATGGCCGATGATGCCAAGAAACAGACCTACATCATGGACATAGGAATAGAATGTGGCTTCATCGTGGTAAAAATCGGCGCAGCCAGGACCATAGAGATACTCCTGAAGATGCTCCAGGCCAATGAGGCCAAAGGCCGGAGGAAGTACGTGCGTACCATCTGCCCGGATGACGCTGCCGACTTCACCTGTAAAACAAGTGCCGGATTGATCAGGGGGGCACTGAGGGATCTGAGCTCCGCAGGCATGGCTACGGGATTTGTCGACAACTTCGCTCCGGGCACAGGAACACGTCTGAAGGACCTCCAGTTGAACCTCAAGGGAGCCCGGGTAATCGTAAGCGGTGTAGTCATAGGCGGTCGGGACGATGACCTCAAGGGACCTACCCGGGTCATCATGTTCGAACCAGCCAGCCTAAGCGACGACAAGCGGAGCAAGCTACGCTCTTTTGTGCGAAGGCTATTGCAGTTACGGATGGATCAGGAACTCAGCCAGGCTTAAGCCAGCTGCATGATACAGCTTTCTTGCCTGCCTTAAAAATCCTGCTTGCTTCGATGGCGGACCATGTTCACTTGATCAATCCAGGCTTGCGGCGAGGCCCGTCAGAGAAGGGCTTTGGACCCCGTTTTGGGTAGGGAGCACGCTCTCCCTGCTTCCTCGAGAAACCACCTGGCTTTGCCGGTCCACCTTTAGGCGCAGCTATACGCATGAAAGGCGCTCCACGGTTTTTGCGTGCTTCGGCGATGGCTTTTTCGGCTGCATCGAAGGGAACGCTTACAAAAGAGAAACGCTCCAGAACCTCTATCGCGTCTATGGACCTGTCAGGCAAACCGGTAAGTTTCTTTACCACCTCGGCAATATCCTTGGGCCACACTCCATCACGCTTGCCAAGGCCTATGTACAGCCTGGCTGTGCCAGCGGAATCAACCGTTACGTCCCTCACCTCGCCATATCGCCTCGGATCAAGGTCTCCCGCATAGGCTGCGGCCGCAAGGGCGGCAAGGGCATCACGCGGTTCCAGGGTCAGCAGCAGTTCATCGGCCAGGGCATAGAATTCCTTGGATGCCGCCGCTGCGGGGATCCTGGATTTCTTCGGCTTCTTCTCGGCCTTAATCGCGGGTGTACCCGCGGCGGGTGTACCCGCGGCGGGTGTACCCGCGGCGGGCTTGCCATCTGCCGGTTTGCCGGTT
>MIBM01000001.1:0-8615 GCA_001830645.1 Spirochaetes bacterium RIFOXYC1_FULL_54_7 | reverse complement strand
GCCCATGGCCAAGGCATCGGCCAGGCGCTTCTCCGTCTCCGGATTGCCTGCATCCTCTGAATCTGCCTCACTGCCAGGCAGGATGACGCCCAGCATTTCCCGGGCTGCCTCTTCGGCTTTTATCCGTATCCTGGCCCGCTTGGCTTCTATGACAGTGCCAACCGAGGGGACGGCACCCTTGCGCAGGCCGGCGCCGGAGGTTCGTCTGAGGGCAAACAGGCGGCGGTACTCTTCAGGGGTAACGAAGGTGACGGCGGTACCCTTGTGCCCTGCCCTGCCTGTACGACCGATGCGGTGCGTATATGATTCAGGATCAAAGGGCAGGTTGAAGTTGACCACATGGGTCAGCTTCTCTACATCTATGCCTCTGGCTGCCACATCGGTGGCCACCAGGATCAGTGACTTCTTGTCCCGGAAACGGCCAAGGATGCGCTCCCGCATATCCTGGGATACATCGCCATGCAGGGCCTCGGCTTCGTAGCCTCGATCAGACAAGGCCCTGGCCACCCCATCGGTCTCGACCTTGGTGTGGCAGAACACCAGGCCATAGAACTCGTCCTCGGAGTCTACTATGCGGCACAAGGCCTCCAGCTTGTCGCGTTCACGCACCTCGAGCCAGATCTGGTCGGTAAGACCTGCCTGGACGGGATTGGTATCGTCCTCCACCTTCTCGAAGGAGCCAAGACGGTCACGGGCTATGCGCATGATGGCTGCGGGCATGGTGGCAGAGAACAGCACCACCCGGCGTTCGGGATTGGCTGCATCAAGCACCCGCTCGATATCTTCTATGAAACCCATGTCCAGCATTTCGTCGGCTTCGTCCAGCACCAGCCATTCCAGACCTGACAGGTCCAGGGTTTTGCGGTCTATATGGTCAAGGACCCGACCGGGAGTTCCAACAACAATGTCGACCCCCCGCGAAAGGCGGCGCAGCTGCTCACCCATGGACGCGCCGCCGTAGACAGTAGCCAGCCTAGGGGCGGGACCGCTTACAAAACTGGCAATCTCCCCTGAGACCTGCAAGGCCAGCTCACGGGTAGGAACGAGGATGAGGGCCCTGACCTTCGGACCAGCCACACTCAGTCTGTCTACCAAAGGCAAGCCAAAAGCCGCGGTCTTGCCGGTTCCGGTCCGGGCCCTGGCCAGGAGATGGGTGGATTCGCCAAGCATGCGCGGTATGGCCAGCGTCTGGATGGGGGTGGGCTCTTCGAAGCCTTTGCGGGTCAAAGCCTCCAGAACAGAGGCGGACAGGCCGAAATCGGCGAACGTCATAGAGGTCATTTAATTCCTTATAGCTCGGGGATGTTCTGGTTCTCGGGGGAACAGCGTAACGGTGGGTAGTCGATCCCGCGGGATGCGGAAGTATACACCAAGCAAGAAAGGGTAGTCCAGTCCGCGGCCTCATGCAACCTGTATGTCGGGCACCCGTCCGGGTGGGCTCTTGAACGATAAAGCTAAACACCGGAGCCGGATGGTCGAAATTCTAAGTAAGAGAGGCTGTTTCAGAAGCAACAGACTTTTGAAATCGGCCGAAGACCTTTCAAACAGGTCAAGGAAACCCAGGAGGATGGACATGAAAACTTTTGCCATCAAGAGCACCGACCTGTCGCCATCGATACTCGAGCTTGTCACTGAAATCGAGAACGGCTATGTGGTGCGCATCGTGCGCAGACGTGAGGACTGGGAGGATGTCAGCGAGGAGTTCATGACCAGGGAACTCTTTGAAACCTGCGTACGCACCGGCTATCTGGCTGAACTATCGGCTTGAGCCCCGGGCACACGCCGACAGAAACATCGTTCAGCATATAATGAAGTAAGAAGGGCAAGGAAGGTGGCCATTTACGGGATCTGCCGTGGATGGCCGTTGCCCTGCCAAACGTCCCGCTCGAGCCTGATCCTACCCTGCCAATCCACACCGACTCTGGCTGCATTTTGCTATGAAAATCAAGCAACTCATGGTATCTTGGGCGGCACAAAGCGGTGTGCAGCCGCCCATCACTAACCAGCAGGCATACCAGGAGTCACCGTGAACGACCGCGAAACCTTGTTGAAGCACCTGCGATCCCATGAAAGCAGCCAGTTGCTTGCCAGTATGTACGGCCCGGAGCGTGCAAAAGACCAGCTGGTACGCTGGGAGAGGCTGGCGACTGCGGCCTTTGACGAGTTCGGCTTGAAGGCGGCTGAGCTCATATCAAGCCCTGGGCGTACCGAAATCGGTGGAAACCATACCGACCACAATGATGGCCGTGTCCTGTGCGCCTCGGTACATCTGGATTCCATAGCCTGCGTGGAAGCTGCTGACGACCTGAGCGTACAGCTGCGCTCCGATGGCTGGGAAAAACCATTCATACTGGATCTGTCGGATCTCAAGCCCAGGGAAGAAGAAAAAGGCACACCCATAGCCCTCATCCGGGGCGTAGCGTCGGCCCTGGCCAAGAGGGATCGCGTCATCGGAGGATTCAAGGGCTGCATGTCTTCGTCCGTGCCCATGGGTTCCGGGCTATCAAGTTCTGCCTCGGTGGAGATGCTATTTGCCCAGATACAGAACATCCTGTACAACCAGGGCATTATAGAACCTGTTGAACTGGCAGCGGTTGGCAAGGAAGCCGAGAATCTACATTTCGGAAAACCCTGTGGCCTGATGGACCAGATGGCTTGCGCCATTGGCGGCATTTCAGCCATAGACTTCGGGAAACCCCTACGACCCCGCTTCTCCAAGGTGGATTTTGACTTTGCCAAGGCCGGGCTGGCCGTTGTGGTGGTGCATGCTGGAGGCGACCACGCTGACCTGACCGATGACTATGCCGCCATTCCTGGGGAAATGAAGGCAGTAGCCGACCTTTTTGGCCAGCCCACCCTGCGGCGGATGTCGATGGAGAAACTGCTGCGCCGTACTTCCGATGTACGGAAGACCGCCGGTGACCGCGCCTTGTTGAGGGCTGTCCACTTCATCCGTGAAAACAGCAGGGCAGCAGACCTGGCTGAAGCCCTTGAAGCCGGCAAGGTGAAGAAATTCCTGAAACTCATAAGAAAATCAGGCGACTCGTCCTGGCGCCTCCTGCAGAACGTCACTGTTCCCGGAGCAATCAAGGACCAGTCGCTGGCGGTAGCAATCGAGCTGTCTACGGAGTTCCTGGGCAAGAATGGCGCCGCACGGGTTCACGGGGGCGGCTTTGCAGGCACCATTCAGGCTTTTGTTCCCCTGGACAAACTGGAAGAATACGTAGGTTTCATGGACGACAGGTTTGGCATTGGCGCATCAACAGTCCTGCATATCAGGTCCACAGGGGCCGGAAGGTTGGAAGTATGAAGAAAGAACAGAACGGTTTCAAGGAATATCTGGGGCTTACCTTCCTGATCGGCTTTGGCTTCTTTACCATGGGACTCATGGATCCCTTATATGACACCTATGTCCCCGCCTTCCTGGGCAAATACATCGACTCCAAGTTCGTCATTGGATTTGTAATGACCCTGGACAACGTGCTGCAACTGTTCCTGATCTCTGTTGTAGCCATCTGGAGCGACAGGACCAGGACCCGTATAGGACGACGCATGCCCTTCATTCTGGTCATGCTGCCCCTGGCTGCCCTGTTCTTTGCCTTGGTTCCCTATGCTGCACAGATATCCCTGGCGGCCCTCATCTTCATCCTTTTCATGCTGAACATCTTCAAGACCAGCGTCCGCGGTCCAGTGGTTGCCCTGATGCCGGACACCATCCCGGGTGAATTCCGCTCCGAGGCCAATGGAGTGATCAACACCATGGGTGGCATCGGCACCATTCTGGGCACCCTCGTCCTGGCCCAGCTCATGAACCTTGACATCGTGCTTCCCATCCTGGGCTCAACCAAGGACAGATTGCCTTTCCCGGTGGCCAGCCTCTTCGTGATCCTGGCGGTGATCATCCTCTTCCTCTTCGTCCGTGAGCGCAACCATGATGGTGAAGCAGTGCAGGAACGTATCCCGGTCATCCAGTCCATCAAAGCCGTGATGGCTCAGAAGGACAAAAGCGCCTTCCTCATTCTCACATCCATATTCCTGTGGTTCATGGCCCACGAAGGAGTAAAACCCTTCCTTGGCTTGTACAGTCGTGATGCTCTAGGTGCCAGCTCGGGCATGATGGCCCTGCCCCAGGGTATCGCTGGCATAGCCTATGCCTTGGCAGCCATACCCATGGGCTATCTGGCCCACCGGTACGGCAGACGACTGGTGATACGGGCCTCCCTTATCGGTCTTGTGGGTATAACCGCCCTCTTTGCGGTCTTCAGCATGGTGGGTCCTGGTCTCGGTCTGGCCGGAACAGGTACATTCTACGTCTTCCTGGGCATGATGTTCGTATATGGCATCTTCTGGGGTTCGGTAATAACCAACTCCTTCCCCATGCTCTGGCAGATGTCCACCTTCGGCACGATAGGTATCTTCACCGGCCTGTACTACACCTTCTCCCAAAGTGCCAGCATTCTGGCCCCCCCGGTAACAGGGCTGGTCATAGATATCACCAACCTGTTCAAGCCAGGGCCTGAATACCAGTACACCGGCATTTTCATCTTTGCCTCCTTGTGCATGCTTGGGGCCTTCCTTGTCATGGCCAAGGTGCACCGTGGTGAACCGGGAGATCCGGCCAACTCATGAGATGGGCTCTGGTGCTCTCAGGCGGCGGAGCCAGGGGCCTTGCGCATATCGGCATCATCAAGGAACTCGAACGCCGGGGTGTTCCGCCGCCGTCCCTTGTCGCCGGAACGTCCATGGGGGCCATCATTGGAGCCCTCTATGCCAGCGGGTGGGACGCTGCACGGCTTGAAGCATACGCCAGGGATTTTGACATCCGGAAGCATATAGAAAATCCGGCTTTCAAGCTGCCGGACTTCGCACCCCTGCGCATATTGAGGGCAGGCAGCGCCATGAGCGGGCTACTTGGCAACCTGGCACTGGATACGGGAACCAAGGCCAGCGAAGAGCTCGGCCGGCTACTTGGAGAGCTACGGATCGAAGACATGCCCATACCCTTCGCCTGTGCCGCGACGGATCTTCTGTCCGGCAAGCGCGTGATTCTGGACAGTGGCCCGGCGGTCGTGGCGATACGGGCATCCATGTCCTTTCCCGGTCTCTTTACACCTGTCTGGATGGAAAGGATGTTGCTGGTAGATGGGGGTGTTACCGACAATATCCCCGTGGATATTGCCGTAGAAAAAGGTTTTAACCATATCCTGGCTTGCGATGTCTCACGGTTCAAACAAGAGAAGGCCGCAACATTCCGCACCGGACTCTCTGTATTGATCCGCAGCTACGATATAGCCATCGAGCGGGCAAGAAAGACTGCCCGGAAAGCAGCAGATCTTACCCTCTACCCCGAAGGAGGTGGAGCTACCTTCGATTTCCGCGATCCCCTTGCCTACGTCAGGCTTGGAGAACAGACAGCGGTGAATTCGGAGGCTGAAATAAATCGATTCTTCGCCTTCGGGGCTTCCCGAATCGTGTCGAGAATCGCTACTCTATTCGGATGGAAGCCTTCGACAAAAGCATAACGGCGCTCATCGAATCCTATGAGCAGGACGGCGGTATAAACCACAGTGATGGCCCGAATCTGCCATCAAAAGAAGCGGTCAGAGCCATCGTGGCGGATATGGAAACCCTTGCGTTTCCTGGCTACCGGCAGGAAGATGGTATTAAGGATGCCAACGCCAACTTCGTCATCGGAGAGCTTGCCCACAGGACGGCCCGTGCCCTCATAGAAGAAGTGACCAAGAGCCTGGAATACCGTTACCGGCTTGAGAACAGGAAGGGTTGCCCCGCCGCCTGTCACCTGGAGGCCAGACAACTGGTACAAGACCTCTTTGATTCCCTGCCGGCATTACGCCGCACCCTCATGACAGACGTACGGGCTGCCTTTGACGGAGACCCCGCGGCAAAATCAGTGGAAGAAGTAATCCTGTCATATCCAGGCATGGAGGCACTGACAGTACACCGCTTTGCCAACCACCTTTGGAAGCGGCAGGTACCCCTCATACCCAGGATGATGAGTGAATACATACACGGCAAGACAGGCATAGACATACACCCCGGGGCAACCATAGGCGAACGGTTCTTCATTGATCACGGCACGGGGGTAGTCATAGGCGAAACCACGGTCATAGGCAGGAACGTGAAGATCTACCAGGGGGTTACCCTGGGAGCCCTGAGCGTCCGCAAGGCAGAAGGAAACGTAAAACGTCATCCAACAATAGAGGACGATGTGACCATCTATTCGGGAGCTACCATACTAGGCGGGCAAACCGTGATCGGCCAGGGCAGTGTCATAGGCGGCAATGTCTGGCTTACTGCATCGCTTCCTCCCCGATCCAGGGTATATGTGCCACAAGGAGACTTCATAGTGGACTGTGGTGGCGTTGAACATCGACTGGCGGAGGGCTGCGAATCCTGCGACTCCTGACTCAGGGCTTGTCGCTCCCCTTACCGAACAGTACGACGTCACCCTGGGGTTCCTTGACGATGCGCTGGAGGTAGGCAACTTCTTCACGTTCCACTTCGAGCGCGGCCTTGCCTCCGATACGCTTGAGAAGAACTTTCCCGGTTTTTACAAAGAAGAAAATCTTGCGCGGTAATTCGCCGCCGGTATCGCTGGCCAGAATGGGTATGTTTTCTTTTTCCAGATAGGCAAAGGCAAAGTCGATGTTGCCTTTTGGTATGGCCCGGGAGGCTCCCGGGAGTTTCAATACCGAAGAGCCACCGAAGACTTTTGCACTGATATCAACCTTGCGTGAACCCTTCTTGAGCAGCTCGTTGTACAACAATTCCATGGCAAACATGCCATATTTTGCATTGCGGCTCTTGACGACATCCTTGTCATCCAGATCACCAGGCAACATGAAATGGTTGATTCCACCCATAAGCAAGCGATGGTCCCAGAAGGCAACAGAGATACAGGATCCCAGGACTGTGGCTATGATCACGTCCTCGTCACTGGCCAGGTATTCTCCGGGATGAATGGTATATACAGCCTGCTCGAAGCGGCTAAGACGATGGGTAAACATATATCAGAACAATGTCACATCGCCGCTCTCGACGAGTTCTGCTTCTTGTTCTACACCGCCCCCCAAATGGGCAATCCTGACAGCCTCCTGACGGTGGGTAAATATGGTAAAGCGTTCGACAATTGATTTAAGGCGCTCGTTCCGGATGTTCAGGTCAGGACCATCAAACTCACCCCCTCCGGTGGTCTCGGCATACTCTGAAAGCTCGTTACGCATATCCGCAAGTTCATTTGCCAAAGCTGCGATGCGCCTCGTCTCGGCAGCAGCATTCTGTATTGCACTTACAAAACCGGACGGAAAGGGCTGGAAGGCAGATTCAGCATTACAGAGGCTTTGCCTTGATTCTTCGAGTTGCCTGAAGCGCACGCCCATCCTGTCGATCTCGGCACTTATTACTTCCTGCCGGTCTGACAGATCATCAAGGTAATCACCCATTTCCGTGTTCATGGTCTTTGAAAAGCTGCGGGTAACCGCACCAGCCTCGGCGATGTCCATGGCCAGACGCTCGGTCAGATCCATCATGCCCTGCACGGTATTGGAAACAATGGCCAGGGCTTTGTTGCGGGCTGTCTCTATGCGGGATGCGGTGACAATGTTCTTGAACCGGGTGAGTATGGAATTAACCGCCCTGAAACGCTCGTCGAGCCTGCGCACTCCCTCTCCTATCCTGAGGGCCTGGCCTGCCGCGGCATCCTTGGCCTTGAGATAGTCTGCGGCTATGACGGCAAAATCCACACTATCCGCACAGGACCTGCGATGGTCTACATCTTCGTCCCGGTGGGACTCAACTTCGGACATGATCCGGTGAATGGCTTCGATACTGGATTCGAAGCGGGCCAGACTGGCCAGCACCTTGGCATGCACATCATCAAGAAGGGATGATGAAAGTCGTGTTATTTCGGCAAGGAAGGCCCGCTCCTCGGCCTCGTCAGTGAGCGTTCCATTTTCATTACCGTTTTTTGCGTCCTGTTCCGATGCACGCAGGGAAAGTCGTACGTGATCCAGGGATTGCCGGATGATATCCTGGAGTTGCACTCCCTGCATGATCTCGGATACAGGGCCCCGCACTCCCGAGGCCTTGCTGGCCATAGCCCTGAGCGTCGCGGCGGTTTCATCAACCTCGGCATCCAGGCGCTTGAAACCACCATCCAGGGTCTCCTTGACGGTTCCGAAGAAGTGCTCCTGCTTCCTGGCCAGATCTTCCAGTGTCCTCTTCAGACTGTCCAGACCTTCAAGCAGTTCGGTTCCAGCGCTTGAGAGATCGTTGGCATGCTGTATTGTCTTGCCGGACAGGCGTTTGAGCTCATCGGTGATGACCGAGAAGGCACGCCCTGCGGAACCGGACTTCAGGGCAACCGTCATGGCGTTCAGGGACACTATCTCCATTTCTTCGGAATCTTCCCTGACCCGGTCAATTATCTCATCAAGCTTGGACAGGCTCCCTATGCCGGCTTCTACCCCATCGAAAAACCTGTTCTCGGTTTCTGCTGCATTGGTGAAGAACCGCGTGGCATCCTCGATGAACTCAACCATGCGATGCCTGGCAATATCGGCCGAAACACCTCCCCGGTAACCGGACAGTATGCT